>JAOUNK010000397.1 GCA_029881015.1 Gammaproteobacteria bacterium
AGCCCGGCGGCTCTTTGCGGCTGTCGTAGAAGATCGCATCTGCATCGTTGCGTTTCAGGTAGCGCGCGATTGACAGGCCCGTGGCGCCAAGGCCCACGACCAGATCCTTGTCTCTGTTCCGCTGCGCCGCGTTCATCGGATTTTCAGACTCGCGAGGCCGATCAGCACGAGGATGACCGTGATAATCCAGAAGCGAACGATAACCTTGGGCTCCGCCCAGCCCTTCAACTCGAAGTGATGGTGCAGCGGTGCCATGCGGAATACGCGTTTCCCCGTCAGCTTGAACGAAGCGACCTGGATAATGACTGACAGCGTCTCGACCACGAATACGCCGCCCATGATCGCGAGCACGATTTCCTGCCTGACGACGACGGCTACAGCGCCCAGCGCCGCGCCCAGCGACAGGGCACCAATGTCGCCCATGAACACCTGTGCGGGATAGGTGTTGAACCAGAGGAAGCCAAGTCCTGCACCGGCCATCGCTGTGCAGAACACGAGAATCTCACCGGTGCCCGGCACGTAGGGAATGCCGAGGTAGTTCGAGAAATTCACGTTGCCAGTGACGTACGCGAAGATACCCAGCGCGCCACCGACAAGGACGGTCGGCATTATCGCCAGCCCGTCGAGGCCGTCAGTAAGGTTCACCGCATTACTGAAGCCGACAATAAAAAAGTACGTCACGACGACCTGGAACATGCCGAGGGGTATAGCCAGATCCTTGAAGTACGGAATCAACAATGACGTCTGAACGTCGTCTGTCGCCGTAACGTACAGGGCAACTGCGGCAATGAGGGCCGCAGTAGACTGCCAGAAGAGCTTTTGCTTCGCCGAGATGCCGGCGGGGTCTTGCAGAATCAGTTTCTTGTAGTCATCGACGTAGCCGATGACACCGAAGGAAAGCGTAACGAACAGGACGATCCAGACGTAAACGTTCTCGAGGTTCGCCCACAACACGGTGCTGATCGAAATCGCCGCCAGAATCAGCGTTCCGCCCATGGTTGGCGTGCCCGCCTTCAGGAGGTGAGTTTCAGGCCCGTCGTCACGCACGGGCTGGCCAAGCTGATTGACCTGCAGGCGCTTGATCATGCGCGGGCCGATGATAAACGAGATCAGCAGCGCCGTCAGGGCGCCGAGGATCGCGCGCATCGTCAGGTAATTGAAGACGTTGAAGCCGGATTCGAACTGGGCGAGGTATTGTGTGAGATAGAGCAGCACGATCAGGCCTCCCTGCTCGCGGCTTCGGGTTCGCGCAGCGCATCGACAACGCGCTCCATACGCATCGACCGCGACCCCTTGACGAGCACGGTAACGTTACTGCTCATGCCTTCGCACAACTCGTCGACGAGCGCATCGACAGACGCGTACCAGCTCGCGTGCTCACCGAATCCCTCGGCGGCGCTCGCGGCGAGATCGCCGTACGCGAACAAGCGGTCTACACCGCTTGCCCGCGCGGCTTCTCCAACCTCGCGATGCAGCTCCGCCGCATCGTCTCCGAGTTCTTTCATATCGCCCAGTACCAGCCAGCTCTCACCAGGTAGAGAGCCCAGGAATTCCGCGGCAGCAGCCACCGACAGCGGGTTTGCGTTGTAGCTGTCGTCGAACAGTGTTGCCTCGTTGATACCGCGGAGCGGTTGCAGGCGGCCGCCAACCGGATTGACCCTTTCCAGGGCAGCACGGATATCGTCCAGGCCGATATCCAGGACGTGCGCAACTGCCGCGGCGGCGCAGGCGTTGCGGACATTGTGAATACCGACCAGCGGCAACGTGACTTCGACACTTTCACCATAGACATGCAGCGTGAAGCGCGTGTTAATTGGCCCCGGTGTGATGTCATCCGCGCGGACATCAGCCGTATCCGCGAATCCGAAACTGACACAGCGTGTATCACTGACCCGTTCGGTCCAGAAATCGAAATATCGATCGTCGGCATTCAGCACGGCCGCCCGCGGTCGCTTTTCGCCCTGCAGGATCTCGCCTTTCGCCCGGGCAACGCCGTCGATCGAACCGAAACCTTCGAGGTGGGCTGCGCCCGCATTGGTAATCACGACAACGTCCGGCCGCGCGAGCGCTGTCAGGTAGGCAATTTCACCGGCGTGATTGGCGCCCATTTCCAGTACCGCGTAACGGTGCGACTCGTCGATACGCGTCAACATCAGCGGCATGCCGATGTCGTTATTGAGATTGCCATGTGTCGCGAGCGTCGCGGCATGCCCTGACAGGCAGGCAGCGATCAATGCCTTGAGCGTCGTCTTGCCGTTGCTGCCGGTGACCCCGACAACCGTCACGTCATGGTCACTGCGCCAGGCTGCACCGAAACGGCCCAGCGCTCTCTTGGCATCGTCGACAATAATCTGGGCGATGTCCGCGTCGACCCGTTTGCTGACGACGGCCCCGGCCGCACCCGCTTCCATCGCAACCCGGACGTAATCGCGACCATCAAAATTGGGGCCCTGCAGCGCGAAGAACAGCTCGCCTTCCTGAATCTTGCGGGTATCTGTACTCACGCCCGCAAATTCGCGGTCCGTACCTTTGAGCACGCCATGCATGCGGTCAGCCGCCTGTTGCAACGTGGCAATCACGCGGCCCCCTTCCTGGCATGCAGGGCCGCCTGGGCGACGGCGTAGTCCGAGAATGGCCTGCGCTGACCCGCGATTTCCTGGTAGCCCTCGTGGCCCTTGCCCGCAATGAGCACGACGTCGTTATCCGTCGCGTTCTCGATCGCCCAGGCGATGGCCGCAGCACGGTCGTTGATGATCGTCAGCTTGTCTCTTTGCGTAAGGCCGGCAGCGATGTCGTCAATAATGTCCGCGGCATTCTCGGAACGCGGGTTGTCGGTCGTGGCAACGATGTAGTCGCTGTGCCGTTCGGCGATCGCTCCCATTTGCGGCCGCTTG
>JAOUNK010000398.1 GCA_029881015.1 Gammaproteobacteria bacterium
TCGCTCCTGTTAATTCGCCCACATTGGTATCGTCGAAAAATCTTTGCACGCCAAGCAATGACCAATCATCCGCCGGGGGTTTCAACGCAGTTTACGGATTAGATTGAGAATCGGCTGCCTAGGCTCGCCGTCAGAAATGGGCACCGCTTGGGCACCAGATGGGCACCGCGGCAATTCGCCGGAAGGCGAATGCCGCGTAACCATTTGAAAAGATTGGCGCGCCCGACAGGATTCGAACCTGTGACCCCTGCCTTCGGAGGGCAGTACTCTATCCAGCTGAGCTACGGGCGCGGCGGTTGGCTGTGAACCAGCGTGACGGCGGATTGTAGCGTCTTGCGGCTGGCACGGGAACCGCCAATTGGCCTATTGGGACGTCTGGATATTCTCATCCAGGCCGCGTTGCAGGTACTCGAGCGCCTCGTCCAGGCGGCCGGCTTCCTTTAGCGTGTCGCCGAGCAGCATGTACGCGGCATTGCGAATCGTCGGGCTGCGGCTGTCCTCGAGCACTTTGCGCAGCACATCGGCCGAGCGTGCCTTGTCGCCGCGCTCCTCGTAGACCTCCTGGATCTTCATCATCTGCAGGATCGCGGCTTTTTCCGTATCGGAAGCCACATCGTAGGTGGCATCGATAATCTCGAAGTAGTCGTTCATGATCTGCAGGAAAGCCTGCATCATGGCCAGGTCGTCCTGGGTCTGCGCCCGGGCGCCCGGCGCGACGGCCAGCAGGACGGTCGCGGTTACGCCGATCGTGATCGTTCTAAGAATGTGCATGGTCTTTCTCCTTCATGAATTCGCCATTCGGTTGCTGCCGGCTCTGGGGCTCGGCAGTCGTAATTTTTGGCCTGCGCGGCATCGCTGGTGCCGAAACGCTGCGCAGTTGCGCGAGGCTCGGTCTTGCGCGTTCCGGTTTTACGGGCCGCAGCGACGCCAGCGCGCTCAGCGAGGGCTTCGACGGTGGTTCCTTACTAATCGTCGTCTGCTGCACCAGGTTGGGTACGATCCAGACCGTGGCGACAATTGCCATCGCCGCCGCCGATACCGGCAGCCAGCGCATCGCGGGCCGCGACGCCGTATCGACACTCGCTTTGATCCGCGTCGCCAGGTGCGGCGGCGCCTCGATATTCCGGTACTGTCGCTGCAGGGATCTCAGTTCGTCATTCACAGCTCTGTCGCCTCCTCGGATTGTGTACGCAGGCCTTGCATCGCTTTATGCAGCAGCGCCTTGACGGTTCCTTCCCGGCAACCCATCGCCGCCGCTGTCGCCTTCACCGGCAGCGCTTCGAAGATGCGCAGCATCACGACTTCCTGCTGGCGCTTCGGCAGGCGCGCAACGAGCGCACGTACCCGGCCTGCCGTCTGCCACGCCTCGAGCTGCCGTTCGGGCCCCGCCGCGTCGTCGACCGGCTCCCTGTCGATTGCCTCGTAGCGATGGCGGCGGTTGAACTCATTGCAGACAAGCCGCGTGGTGCGATAGAGCCAGGTGAACGGCGCCGCCCGAAAGTGAAACCGGCGAAGCCCCGTGTGGCTGCGCAGGAAGACTTCCTGGGCGACGTCGGCCGCGTGCTGCGCGTCATAAAGCCAGACACACGCAAGTCGATAGATTCGATCCTGGAAGCGCCGCACGATTGCATCGAACGCTCCGGCATCGCCCTGTTTGAATTGTCTGACCAGCTCGGCATCGTCGATTTCGCTGTGGCTCATATCGTTTCGGCTGACCTGTTGGTGCGCGCTGGCAGCGATCGGTTTATGCGCCCATGAAGCCGATCGGCGGCGTCGTGCTTTCCGGCGAGTAGAACGATCTCACGTTGGGCAGCACCTGGTCCAGTTCCGAGGCCGGCACGCCGAACCAGCGCGCGAGCTCCGCGAAATACTCGTCCACGGCCGTCGTCGGCGCATACACGCCGCGGCCGACGTCGAGCGGGCTGTTCATCGCCAGCACCGGGTACTCGCCGTAAATCCGGCCGCCGTCGACGGCGCCGCCCATGACGATGTGATGACCGCCCCAGCCGTGATCCGAACCCTTGCCGTTCGAGGTCAGCGTGCGGCCGAAGTCCGAAGTCGTAAACGTCGTGACGGCGTCGAGCACGCCGAGCTCCGCAAGCGCGTCCCGGAACTCGAGCAGGCCGCGACTGATCTGCGGCAGCATGCCGGCCTGGTTGTCGAGAACCTCGTCGTGATGATCCCAGCCGCCGACGCTGACGAAGAACGTCTGCCGCTGTGCGCCGAGCGCGTCGCGCGCGCCGATGACTCGCGCGATCTGCTGCAGGCTCTGCGAGAACGGACTGGTCGAGAACGGCGTCGCCAGCGTCGGCGACGTCTGCAGGGCGTCGACGAACACGGCCTGCGCATCGATGGCACCGCGCAGGCGGCGCGCGTACTCGCGCCGGAAGATGTTCCGCTGGCTGACCGCCAGCAGGTCGTCGACCATGCGTTTCTTGAGGGCACCAAATTCCGTACCGTCGTCATAGGCATTCAGGCCGGGCGCGCCGTCGCCGGTCGCCTCGATGCTGTATTCGCTCGCGAGCTCGCCGGCCTGGAATACGTTGCTGCCGGACAGCGAAATGTTCATCGACACGCCGTTCAGGACGTTGACGTCCTGCATCCGGTCGGCAATGCGCCCTGCCCAGCCCTGGGCGATGCGCGCGTTCGGCGCTGCCGTCTGCCACTGGTTGATCTGGTCCGCGTGCGAGAACAGGCCAAGCGGCAGGCGAGCCGTTCCGTTCTCGACAGCCTGAGCATCGAATGGCTCCAGCAACGTGCCGATATTGGCGATCAAAGCGGCATCGCCGCTCGAGAACAGGGACTGCAATTCGGACATGCCGGGGTGCAGTCCGTAGGTCCGCCCGTCGGCCGTTGCGCCCGGCAGGGGCAGCAACGCCGGGCGCTCGAG
>JAOUNK010000077.1 GCA_029881015.1 Gammaproteobacteria bacterium
CGAGCCGGTTGAGGATATTACACGTACGACGTCGGGCAACCGCGTCATGGACTCGATGGAACTGAGTCGCACGGAGATTACGGGCAACCAGGAGCTGCCGAAGGTGTTGTACATCGTGCCCTGGCAGAAATCGGATCCGGGCGACTTGATGGGCAGACCCGTCAATACGTTGCTCGACGAGGTGCTGGCGCCGGTGGATCGTGAGGAATTTATTCGCCAGGTCGGGTATCACGACAACCTGTACGGAACTGAAGAAGAGTAGACGCGAGCCTGGCTCGCGACATTTTGAAATATCTGTTTTAGAGGAGCAGACAAATGAGCACAGTAGTGCGTTTTTTCCAGGAAGGCGGACCGTTCATGATCCCCATTCTGTTGGTATTCGGGTTCGGTATCGTGATTGCGATCGAGCGCTGGACATTCCTGACGATGTCGGGTACCAGCAACCGGGCATTGTGGAAGAAGATCGTGCCTTTCCTGAAGGCCGGTAATTTCCAGGAAGCTGCCGCACATACCGCCAAGTCCAAGGCCGCCATTGGTTCGATCCTGACCTACGGCCTGTACCGCATTAAGTCGGCACGCCGTCGTGACGATATCGAGAAAGCGATGGAAGAGAGCCTGATGGAGGTTCTGCCGCGCCTCGAGAAGCGTACGCATTACATTGCGACGCTTGCCAATATCGCGACGCTGCTGGGACTGCTGGGTACGATTATCGGCCTGATCGCGGCGTTTACCGCGGTCGCTGAGGCGAATCCGGCCGAGAAGGCTGACATGCTTTCAGCGTCTATTTCGACAGCGATGAACACCACGGCGTTCGGCCTGATGGCGGCAATTCCGTTGCTGCTGATTCATGCGCTGTTGCAGACAAAGACGAATGCATTGGTGGACAGTCTCGAGATGGCCAGCGTCAAGTTCCTGAACGCGGTTACCGAACGTCAGCTGAACACGACCGGAGCGTAGGACCATGATCCGCAGCCGCAGGGGAGGCCATCGTCGTCACGACGGGGTCGAACTCAACATCACGGCATTCATGAACCTGATGGTTATTCTGGTTCCGTTCCTGCTCATCACCGCGGTGTTCTCACGAATGGCGATTCTCGAATTGAATCTGCCAGGCTCCTCTAGTGAGCCCGTGGAGCCGCAGGAACAGACATTCCAGCTCGAAATCATTGTGCGTCAGGACAAGATTGAAGTCGGCGATCGTAACCAGGGCCTGTTGGGTGTCTACCCCAACGGCGACGAGGGTTACGACTATGATGCCCTTGCGGTCAAACTGCGTGAACTGAAGGATCGCTATCCGAGCAAAACCGATGCGTCGATTTTGCTGGAGCAGGACATCGCTTACGACACGCTGGTGCAGGTCATGGACACGGTTCGTGTCGCTCAGGAAGTCAATGAAGATGAGGGTCAGGTCGAACGGTCAGACCTGTTCCCCGATATTTCGATCGGCGATGCGCCGGTACTGGGCGGAGGTGCCTCGTAATGGTTAAGTCGGGCCGCGCGAAACGCATGGAAAAACACCACAAGCGTAACAAGGGTGCGGGTGCGCTCAACCTTGTATCGCTTATGGATATCTTCACGATTCTTGTGTTCTTCCTTCTCGTCAATTCGTCGGACGTGCAGACGTTGCCGAACGCCAAGGACCTGAAGCTGCCGGAATCGATCGCCGAGAAGAAACCGGGAGAAACGGTCACGGTCCTGATTGGACGGACCGATATCCTGGTGCAGGGCACTCCGGTGGCGAACATCGCGCAAGTGATGGCAACCCAGGGCAACGATATTCCTGCGCTGCGTCAGGCACTGCTGTCGCAGAACGATCGCGTCCTGCGCCGTGAAGCGGCCGACGATATCGCTGGCCGCGAAGTCACGATACTGGGTGACAAAGACATCCCGTACCGTCTGCTGAAGAAAGTCATGGCGACGTGTACGGATGCGGACTACGGACAAATCTCGCTGGCCGTGCTGCAGAAGAGTTCGGACAAGCTGGACGACCTTCAGGCGTCGCTGTAAGGCGCACAGAGACCAGGAGCCACGGAATTGGATTTACCGTTTTACAGAGAATATGACCTGCCCTGGACTACGGGCCAGGAACAGGAAAAGAAGTTCCAGCGTCTGCTGGGCATCGTCTTCCTGATCTGCATGGCGCTGAGTATCGTCTGGCCGTTTATTCCTGTACCCGAACCCGAACCGTTCGACGTGGAAGAGATTCCGCCGCGAATCGCTCAGTTGTTGCTGGAAGAAAAGCCGCTGCCACCGCCGCCACCGCCGCCCCAGGAGGAGCTGGAGCCGGAGGTCGAGGAACCCGAGCCCGAGCAGGTCGTGGAGACCGAGCCGGAGCCGGTGCCGGAGCCCGAACCCGAGCCGGTCGTGGATCGCACGGAACAGGCTCGCGAAGAGGCGCAGGCGGCCCTGATGCCGTTCGCGGAAGATCTGGCGGATCTCGTGGACAAGGATCTCCAGGTTGCCGACGATCGCCCGTTGACAGCATCGGTCGGCGAAGCCGAGCGCAATGAGCGCTCGATGATTACATCGAAAGCCGGTGCCACATCAGGCGGTATTAATACGGCCGCGATGAGTCGAAACACGGGCGGTACCGGTATTGCGGGCCGCAATACGACACGTGTGACGAGCCCCGTGGCCGGCATGGCGCAGGGAGCCGGCGCGAGCCGCTCGGGTACGAGTGGCAAGGCATCGCGTTCGCGTGAAGAAATCGAGCTCGTATTCGACAAGAACAAGGGCGCCATCTTCGCGCTCTACAATCGCGCGTTGCGAGAAGACCCGTCGCTCGAAGGCAAACTGGTACTGCGCCTGACGATCGCTCCGAATGGAACGGTGACGATGTGCGAAGTGGTCTCCAGCGAACTCAACAATGCGGATCTCGAGCGCAAGCTTGTGCAGCGCGTCAAGCTGTTCCGCTTTGAGGCCCGGGACGTCGAAGCCATCACAACGACCAAGCCGATCGACTTCTTCCCGGCCTGATTCACGGGTGTCGATATTCCGATCGTTCGCTCATAATGAGCGAACGGCCTTGTGTCCGGTATTCGGGGATCTCCATGAATCTATCCAAAGCTTTCGTTGCCTCGGCGGCCATCGGCGCCACGGCATTTTTTAGTGCATCCACGGCGTGGGCAGATGAGCGGCCAATCGACGCGCTTGTCGAGCAGGCCGGATTGCGTGAGGGCCAGACGCCGATGCGCGAGTGGCCGTCGTGGGATGCGTCCCGCATCGTCGTCGTTCGCGACACCGGGCTGGATCTCCCGGACTTTGCCAGCGAAAAAGTCATCATCGTTACGTCCTACGAAGAGGCGCTGGATCTTGCGCCGCAGGCAGGCGCGATGCTTGGCTACTGCGACGATGCGCTGTTGGCTGCCGCGCCGCACCTGAGCTGGGTGCAGATTTATTCAGCAGGGGCTGATCGATGTCTCGAGTCCGACCGGCTGAAAAGCGGCGCCGTCGTTCTCACCAACATGCAAAAGATGTCAGCGCCCGTGATCGCCGAACACGCGATCGCCCTCATGCTGGCGCTGCACCGCAATCTCCCGCATTTCGTGGATGACCAGGAACTGGGTGAATGGCGGCGGTCGCAGGAACACACGAGCGGGATGACGACAGTTTCCGGCAAGACGATGCTGGTCCTGGGACTGGGCGGCATCGGTACTGAGATTGCAAGGCGTGGCGCCGCACTGGGGATGCGCGTTACGGCGACCAGGAACAGCTCGAGAGAGGGCCCGGAGTTCGTTGACTACGTTGGCCTGTCCGAGGAGATGTTCGAGCTTGCGCGAGAGGCAGACGTCATTGTCAATGCACTACCTCTCACCGACCAGACGCGTGGGCTGCTGGACGCCGAGTTCTTCGATAGCGCCGCGCAGGACGGGGCGCCTTATTTCATTAATGTCGGCCGGGGCGCGACCGTCGACACGGCAGCGTTGCTGGCAGCGTTGAAGTCCGGGCAGCTAGCCGGCGCGGGCCTGGACGTTACCGACCCCGAGCCGCTGCCGGCCGACCACGGTCTGTGGGCGATGAACAACGTCATTATCACCCCGCACGTTTCGGGTCGAGGCGGTAACAGCGAGCGCCATCGCTTGCTCGTAATGGACAATATTCGCCGCTACCTGGCCGGCGATGCGTTGCTGAACGTCGTTGACGTCGGCAAGGGCTACTAGCTCGGCCGTGGCGGGAAGCCCGGACAGAGTGGCGCGCCAACGCGTCGCGATCGATGGTTCGAATCGACGGCGGCTCTACCTGTTCCGGCACGGTGCCGTTGACTATATCGGCGAGGACGGCGAGCTGATCGGCAATCCGGACCTCGTGAAACTGAACGCCAGGGGCAGGGCGCAAGCGCAGGCCATGGCGCGGTTGTTCGTCGATGTACACGTCGACAAGGCAATCTGCACGGGATTGCCGCGCACCCTGGAAACAGGCACGACGATTCTCGCCGATCGTGGCATCGAGCTCGAAGTCGTCAGTGAGCTCGAGGAAATACGACCGGTAAAAGGTAAGGTCAGCGGTGGGTATGACATCGTGAGCGATGTCGCATTCTCCCACTGGCGGGCCGCGCAGGAAGACGCCACGTTCCTCGGCGGTGAGCGCTACCGGGACTTCTACGAACGCATTTCGGGCGCGATGGATCGCTTGCTGCTCGATGATTCCTGGCACGATCTCGCCGTCTTCGCACACGGTGGCACCAACGCCGCGATTCTGGGCTGGGCGACGGGTGTTGGATTGCAGGCATTCGGCCTTCTGGACCAGTCGACCTGTTGTCTCAACGTTCTGGATTTCGATTTCGATACCGACGGGACCTTGCTGCGCAAGACGATACGCGGCATGAATATTACGGCCGACGACCCGGTGATGAGGACGCGAGATGCAGGCGACATGGAGTTGCTTGCACGGCGTCTGCTGCATGGCAAGATCTGACGGGTTCTCACCGATTGCACGCCCCGACGCGCGTGCGCTTATCCTTGGCAGTCTTCCGGGCCGCAAGTCGATTACGATGCAGCAGTACTACGCGCACCCGCAAAACGCCTTCTGGCCGATCATGCGCGAGCTGTTTCGCATCGAGGGTGACTACGAGGAACGGTGTCGGCAGTTGCAACGGCAAAGGATTGCGGTCTGGGATGTACTGCGAAGTTCAGTCCGTCCCGGCAGCCTGGATGCGGACATTCAACTCGATAGTGCACAGGTGAATGACTTCGAGGGTTTCTTCCGGCGGCATACGTCAGTCGAGTTGATCGCCTTCAACGGCAGGAAGGCGGAGCAGCTATTCCGGCGCTTCGTGGATGCCGGGGCCCTTCCTCCGGGCGTCGGTTTTGCCGCGCTGCCGTCGAGCAGCCCTGCTTACGCGGCTATGCCGTTCTCCGGTAAGCTGTCCGCCTGGCGTGATGCGTTATTGTCAGGGCCAGGCTGACAACGAGGAGGCGAATATGATTGGCTACGTTACCCTGGGCAGCAACGATGTACCGCGCGCTGCACAATTCTATGACGAACTGCTTGCCCTGATCGGCGCGGGCCGCACCTACGAGGGCGAGCGATTCATCGCCTGGTCGACCGGGCCAGGCTCACCGGCTCTCTCGGTGATCACGCCGTTCGACGGCAACCCGGCGACGGTGGGCAATGGCACGATGGTCGCGATTGCCGTGGACTCGCCGGACAAGGTCCACGAGGTGCACGCCAAGGCGCTGGCGTTGGGCGGAACCGACGAGGGAGCTCCCGGACCACGTGTCGACGGCTTCTACGCGGGTTATTTTCGCGATCTCGACGGTAACAAGCTCAATGCTTTCTGTATCGTGAGTGACGGGTCGTGATCGAGGACTGAAGCTCAGAGTGCGCTGTCGCCTGTTTCACCGGTACGGATGCGCCACACCTGGTCGATCGTCGTCACGAATATCTTGCCGTCGCCGACCTTGCCGGTCTTGGCGGCATCGACAATCGCCTCGACCACGCGCTCGACGAGATCATCCGACACCGCGACTTCGATCTTGGCTTTCGGAAGAAAATCAACGACATACTCAGCACCGCGGTAGAGTTCGGTATGGCCGCGCTGGCGTCCGAAGCCCTTGACCTCACTGACGGTCATGCCCTGGATGCCGACCTCGCCGAGCGCATTACGTACGTCATCCAGGCGAAAGGGTTTTACAATAGCGGTCACAAGCTTCATTCGTTGGTTCTCCGGAGCCAGCAGGCGATGGTGTGTATGCTAACAAAGAGCCTCATAAAAGACCCCCTTGGATTGCGGTACTACGGCGCCGCCACGGTCTATGCCGTCGCAGCCTATTGCGCCGGGTTCGCGCTGCTGTTCTCGACGAGCGGCATTCTCAATGCCGCAGGCACCCTGTTACTTGCGCACGGCATGATCATCGCGGCTTACATGATTCATGAGTGCGGCCATAACATGGTGTTTACGCAGAATCGCCATAACGCCTATCTTGGCCGTGTCATGAGTTGGTTCTGCGGCGCCGCGTACGGCACCTATGAGGACATGCGCTACAAGCATTTCCGACATCACGTCGACAACGACGACGTTGTGTGGTTCGACTACGAGCGATTTTTTGAGGAACACCCTTTTGTCACGAAGATCGTCCGCGTTCTCGAGTGGTTCTATATTCCCGCCCATGACCTGATCATGCACGGCGTCATGATCTTCACATCGTTCATCATTCCGCAGCGGCGCGACCAGCGCAGGCGCAATGTCTCAGTCATCCTGATACGAGGCGGAATCTTCATCGCGCTCCTGGTCTTCGCGCCCAAGGTGGCGCTGCTCTATGCGGTCGCTTACCTGATCATGATGCAGGTGCTGAGGTTCATGGACAGTGTGCAGCACGACTATCCCTACAGCCTGACGTTGTTCGACTATGTGAAGCCGCCGCACAAGGGGGATGCCGAATGGGAGCAGGAGCATACGTTCAGTAACCCGATAAGCCTGCGCTACCCGAAGCTCAACTGGCTGGTATTGAACTTCGGCTATCACAATGCTCATCATGCCGACATGAACCTGCCGTTCTTCCGCCTGCCTGCCTTGCACGAAGCGCTCACTGGGAACGATCCAGCGCGTGTCATTCCTTTTGCAGCGCAGCTGAAATTGTTCCACCGCAATCGGGTGCAGAGAATCTACAATCCGCAGCCTGAGGATTATCCGAAGGGTGAGGCTTACCTTAGAACGGCGCAGTCCGGCCGCGGTTTGATTGGCGGTAACGCGGCATCGTTTCTCACGTCATTTTAAAATAGCAATACAACAGGGGATACGTGTGTCAGATAATCCACAAATTGGCAAGATCGGCTGGATCGACATGACTGTAGACGATGCCGACGGCCTGAGAGATTTCTACAAGAGCGTCGTTGGCTGGGGGACAGAAGCGGTATCCATGGGCGACTACTCCGACTACTCGATGACGTCACCTTCGACAGGGGAGGCGGTTTCCGGTATTTGTCACGCGCGTGGCAGCAACGCCGATCTCCCGGGCGGCTGGCTTATCTATATAACCGTCGCCGACGTCGATGCCAGCGCGGCAGCGTGCACGGCGAACGGCGGCGAGATCGTCGTGGCGCCGAAAGGCCTGGCGGGCGGGCGTTTTTGTGTGATTCGCGACCCATCGGGTGCGACCGCGGCGCTGTACCAACCCTGATATGGGGCCGCAACCGGTATTTGAGACGCCTGAGTGGCACGCGAAAGTCGCGGCGCTGGTCGCGGCGACAGAGAGCAGGGCGATCGCAGAGCAGCTGGTCTCGCTGATCTGTGCAACCGTGGCCAACGACGGCACCAGCCTGCTGGCCTTTCACAAGGACGCGGCGCCGGAGGTGATGGCGCACTCGCTGGCGCCGGCACAGCGGCGCCATTTCCTCGATCGATACCTGGCCGGTCCCTACCTGCTGGACCCGCTGTACCAGCTCGCGATTTCAGAGTCCAAGCCGACCTTGTGCCGATTTCGGGACACGCACCCTGACCGCTTTCGATCGAGTGAGTACTACCACCAGTACGTTGAGCGTACGCACCTGGTCGACGAGATGGACTTCTTGCGCGACATGTCGCCGACAAGCACCCTGGTCGTCGTTGTCGGGCGCACCCAGAATCGACTGACGCGAACCGAGCTGAATCGACTTCAGGTTATCGAGCCCATCGTGGCTGCCGCGATGCAGCGCGTCTGGGACAAGTGGCAGCAGACGAGTTCACCGGATCGTGACATCCACGAGCGCCTGATGGACTGTTTCGAGAATTTTGGTGACAGCGTCCTCACCCTGCGTGAGCGCGAGATTACCCAGCTACTGCTGCGCGGTCACTCGACAAAATCCGTTGCGCGCGAACTCAATATCGCGCCAGGGACCGTCATGGTTCACAAACGCAACCTGTTTTCCAAGCTCGGCATTACTTCCCAGTACGAGCTGTTTTCCCGATTTATCGAGAACCTGTCCGAGGGCTGAGAGCAAAAAGCAATGAACGCAAGAATCCCTGTCACCGTCTTCGCAGTCGTTTCCCTGCTGGGCGCATGTGCCGCTGACGATTCCCGCGCACCCGTTGAAGTCGACTGCGCCAGGACGTTTTGCGGCTGTAGTTCAGAGATGAGCATGCCGGTTACCTTGAGGATGAGCGATGCGGACAACAAGCCGATTGCGCACGCACGCCTGATCTGTCATGACGACAGTTCGTACCTCGGTACAACAGATCGCGACGGTATCCTGACACTCAGCGTTCCGGGCCGGACTTCGCCGGGTTGTGGTTTCGTGCCGGATTGCCAGGTTGCCTATTTTCGAACCGATGCCGAGCAATTCGGCCGGCATTTCTGGTTTGCCCGTTTCGTTCGCGGCGAGGACGTCAGCGCACGTGCGCACGCGGTGGAACGGGTGAACGATACCGACTGACGATCCTACCCCGCGATTGGTATTCATGTGGGGGAGCACCGTCCGGACAATGGTGCAAACAGATGCACACTCCCGACAGGTGGTCAGATCATGTTTGAGTTCGACTTCGGTCATGGTGAAGATCTCGATCTGCTGCGCGAAACGGTTCGCGGTTTCGCTGCAGATCGGATCGCGCCCCGAGCCGCCGAGATAGATGAAAACAACGAGTTTCCCCGCGATCTGTGGCCGGAACTCGGGGAATTGGGCTTGCTTGGAATTACCGTCGAGAGTCAGTACGGCGGCTCCGAGCTGGGTTATCTTGCGCACGTCATTGCGATGGAGGAAATCAGTCGCGCGTCGGCCTCGGTGGGTCTGTCCTATGGCGCGCACTCCAATCTCTGCGTAAACCAGTTGCATCGCTGGGGCAACGCCGATCAGAAACAAAAGTACCTGCCGAAGCTGGTTTCCGGTGAGTTCCTGGGCGCACTGGCGATGAGCGAGCCCGGTGCGGGCTCGGACGTCATGGGCATGCGCACGACAGCGGTTCGCGATGGGGATCATTATGTGCTCAACGGTTCCAAGATGTGGATCACCAATGCGCCCGGTTCCGACGTCGTTATCGTGTACGCGAAGACGGGACCCGATATGGCGTCAAGAAATATCAGCGCCTTTGTTGTGGAACGAGGCACGCAGGGTTTCTCGACGCCACAGAAGCTCGATAAGCTCGGTATGCGCGGCTCCGACACAAGTGAAGTGCTGTTCGAGGACTGTCGCGTGCCTGCGGCCAACCTGCTCGCCGAAGAGGGCAAAGGTACGGCAATCCTGATGAGTGGCCTCGATTATGAGCGCGTCGTGCTGGCCGGCGGGTCGCTCGGCATCATGGCCGCGTGCATGGACCTGGTGTTGCCCTATGTCCACGACCGCAAGCAGTTTGGACGGCCGATCGGCGAGTTTCAGCTCATGCAGGGCAAGATTGCCGACATGTATACCGCGATGAACGCAAGCAGGGCCTACGTGTACGCGGTGGCGCGGGCCTGCGACCGGGGTATGACTACCCGTTTCGACGCGGCTGGATGTATCCTCGTGGCTGCCGAGAAGGCGACCTGGATGGCGGGCGAAGCCATTCAGGCACTGGGCGGCAATGGCTACATCAACGAATACCCTGCCGGGCGCCTTTGGCGCGACGCAAAGCTCTACGAAATCGGTGCGGGTACAAGCGAGATCCGCCGCATGCTGATCGGTCGCGAACTGTTCAACGCCACGAAGTGAGTCGATGCCTGTAATCCAGACAAAGGTCGATCGAAAGTCCGAGGACTTCGCGAAGAACAAGGAAGCACACGAGGCGCTTGCCGAGGGGCTTCGGGACATCGACAACTATGTCATGCAGGGCGGTTCGGAGCGTTCGCGCGAGATACACCTGAAGCGTGGCAAGCTGCTGGCGCGCGATCGCATCAGGGGCTTGCTGGACGAAGGCGCTCACTTTCTCGAGATCGGTCGCCAGGCGGCGTGGCAGGTCTACAGTGACGACGTGCCCAGTGCCGGGATCGTGACCGGGATCGGCCGTATTCATGACATCGAATGCATGATCGTCGCCAATGACGCGACGGTGAAGGGCGGCACGTACTATCCGCTGACCGTCAAGAAGCACCTGCGGGCCCAGGAAATCGCCGAGGAGAACCACCTGCCGTGCATCTATCTCGTTGACTCGGGCGGGGCCTTCCTGCCGCGCCAGGACGAGGTGTTTCCGGACCGCGACCACTTCGGCCGCATTTTCTACAACCAGGCCAGGCTGTCGGCAAAAGGCGTGCCCCAGGTTGCGGTCGTGATGGGCTCGTGTACCGCGGGTGGCGCGTACGTCCCGGCCATGTGCGACGAGTCGATCATCGTGCGCAACCAGGGAACGATTTTTCTTGGCGGTCCGCCGCTGGTCAAAGCGGCGACCGGCGAAGTCGTCGATGCGGAAACGCTCGGCGGTGGCAGTGTTCACTCGCGCATATCCGGCGTGACGGATCATCTCGCCAACGACGACGACCATGCGCTGTCTATCGCACGTGACATCGTGGCCAATCTCAATTTCGCGCGCACCGCGTGCGTGGTGCGC
>JAOUNK010000078.1 GCA_029881015.1 Gammaproteobacteria bacterium
TCATGGCGTGGGTGCTCACGGTGCCAGCCCGCATCGCGGCAGGGACCCGATCGTGCTCGGCAGCCAGATCGTGCTCGCCCTGCAGACCCTGGTTTCACGCGAGTTGTCGCCACGCGACCCGGGCGTCGTGACCGTCGGTTCCTTTCATTCCGGCACAAAGCACAACATCATTTCCGATCGCGCTCAGCTGCAGCTCACCGTTCGCAATACCAGCGAGGAGACACGCAAGATCCTGCTGGACGGTATCGTGCGCATCGCCGAGAACATGGGGCGGGTTGCCGGTTTGCCGGAAGACAAGCTTCCCGAGGTCATTATCTCGAACGAGAGTGTGCCGCCTGTCGTGAACGATGCGTCGCTGGTACGGCGCCTGCGCGCCGCCTGGGTCGAAGGCATGGGCGACAACCGGGTTGTAGACATCCCGACGAAGGGCATGGGTGCCGAGGACTTCCCGTTCTTTACCCTGGACCCCGAGATTTCGAGCGTGTACTGGTCGGTCGGCGGGACACCGCAGGAAGATTTCGACAGAGAGGCGGCAGGCGGTCCACCGGTGCCGAGCCATCACTCGCCATTGTTCAAGATCTCGCCGGAACCATCGGTGAAGGCCGGCGTGGAGTCCACGGTCCTGGCCCTCAAAACCCTGATGGCGGAGTAATTACTGCGGGTCGACCTCGAATTCCTCGAGGTCTTCGCCGCCCGCGCTCTTGAGCAGGATTTCTACTTTCTGCTCTGCTTCCTTGAGCGCGGTCTGGCAGCCGCGTGTGAGCTTGATGCCTTCTTCGAATTTCTTCATCGCCTTTTCGAGCGGCAGGTCCCCGGATTCCAGTTCCTCGACGAGTTCTTCGAGATCGGCTAGCGACTTTTCGAGATCAAATGTTGTGGCAGAGTTCATCGATGGAATCCGGTTGTTTTGAGTGCGTGGCAACGCTACCGCGCCGTCTCGCGGTCGTCAATGCATCCTGAGAAACCACAATTGACAATAACGGGTAGCCCGCATACATTACCAAGACGCTTAGACCCAGTCTAATTGATAACAATTCTCAAACGAGAGGAACAAAAATGTCACTGAAAGGCAGCAAGACTGAAGGCAATCTGAAAGACGCATTTGCCGGTGAATCCCAGGCTAACCGCCGCTACCTGTATTTCGCAGCGAAAGCTGACGTGGAAGGCTACAACGACGTAGCGGCTGTATTCCGCTCCACGGCCGAAGGCGAGACGGGCCACGCACACGGTCACCTCGAGTACCTCGAGGAAGTCGGTGATCCTGCGACGGGTCTGCCGATCGGTACCACCGCGCAAAACCTCGCAGCGTCGATTGCAGGCGAAACGCACGAATACACCGACATGTATCCGGGCATGGCCAAGGAAGCGCGCGACGAGGATTTCGAAGAGATTGCCGACTGGTTCGAGACGCTGGCGAAGGCCGAGCGCTCACATGCCAATCGTTTCCAGAAAGCCCTGGACACGCTCGACGACTAGTATTCAAGGAGGAGCCGGGCCGCAAGGTCCGGCTTCCACGCACATGAGCGAATCACGACGCGAGGGTAGCCTCGAGGCGCCGACGCGCCATCCACTGGACTGGCGCTCGAAAGATTTCTACGACGACAAGGCCCTGTTCGATGAACTCGAGAGGGTATTCGACATCTGTCACGGCTGTCGCCGTTGTTTCAATCTCTGCAATTCCTTCCCGACGCTGTTCGACCTGGTCGACGAATCCGACACGATGGAAGTCGATGGCGTTGCCAAGCAAGACTACTGGCAGGTCGTCGACCATTGCTACCTCTGCGACATGTGCTACATGACCAAGTGTCCGTATGTACCGCCGCACGAATGGAACGTCGATTTCCCGCACCTGATGCTCCGCGCCAAGGCGGCGCGTTTCAGGAAGGAAGGCGCATCGACGCGCGACAGGATTCTGAGCGCGACGGACAAGGTGGGCAAGCTCGCGGGCATCCCCGTTGTCGTGAACGCCGTCAACGCGACCAACCGCAGCAAAACGGGACGAGCCCTGTTGGAGAAGACGCTCGGCGTACACAGGGACGCACCCGTGCCGCCGTATCATTCGAGCACCGCGCGCAAGCGCCTCTCGAGATTGCAGGACGCAGCCACGGCCGACGCGAAACCCGCCGCTGGGACGACTGGCAAGGTTGCGCTGTATACAACCTGCTACTGCAATCGTAATCACCCGGCCGTGAACGAAGATCTCGTTGCGGTCTTCGAGCACAACGGCATCGCCATGCGGATGGCCAGCAAGGAAGTCTGTTGCGGCATGCCGAAACTTGAACTTGGCGACCTCGAGTCTGTTGCCAGGGCCAAGGACGTGAATGTCCCGATTCTTGCCGCGATGGTCGATGAGGGCTGGGATATCGTGACGCCGATTCCGTCATGCACATTGATGTTCAAGCAGGAGCTGCCGCTCATGTTCCCGGACGACCCCGAGGTCATCAAGGTACGCGACGCCATGTACGACCCGTTCGAGTACCTGATGCTGCGGCACAAAGAGGGCTTGCTGAACACCGATTTCCGGAACTCGCTGGGGAAGGTGACCTACCAGGTGCCCTGTCATCTGCGTGTCCAGAATATTGGCCTGAAGACGCGGGACGCGTTGCAGTTGGTACCGGACACCAGTATCGAAGTTATTGAACGGTGCTCGGGCCACGACGGTACCTATGCGGTCAAGAAAGAGTTCCATGACATTTCGAAGAAGATTGCACGACCGGTGGTCAATAAGGTTAAGAAAAGCGGCGCTGACCATTTCACCAGTGATTGCCCGATGGCGGCCGAGCAGATCGTGCAGGACCTCGATGGTCACGATGCCAACAATCCAATGAGCCTTCTGCGTAAGGCTTACGGAATCTGATACATGCAAAAACTGACCCGCAACCACCTGTACAGCCTCGAGCAATACGCCGAACTTCGCCCTGAGTTTCGCGAGAAAGTCATGGCGCACAAGAAAGACCGCCGGCTGATGCTGGGTACCAATGCGACCCTGTACTTCGAAGACCGCCTGACCATGCAGTACCAGGTACAGGAGATGTTGCGTATCGAGAGGATTTTCGAGGCCGACGGTATCAACGAGGAACTCGATGCCTACAATCCACTGATCCCGGACGGCAGCAACTGGAAGGCGACGTTCATGATTGAATTCCCGGACGTCGCGGAACGCCAGCAGATGCTCTCGCGGCTGGTGGGCATCGAAGACCGGGTGTATGTGCAGGTTGCCGATTTCGACCGGGTCTACCCGATCGCAGACGAGGACCTGGAGCGCGACAATGAGGAGAAAACCTCCGCCGTGCATTTCCTGCGTTTCGAATTGCAGCCGGAACAGGTTGCCGCGCTGAAGAATGGCGCGGCACTCGTAGCGGGCATCGATCACGACAACTACCGCGTTGAAATCAGCCCTGTTCCAGCCAATATCCGCGAATCTCTCGTCAACGATCTCGATTAACGCTAGAATTCCGCCGGGCACAATCTGGCACTCTATTATCTTGCGTTCTCATCGATGACTAAACGATATGACGCTGCGGACATCGAAGTCCTCAGCGGACTCGAACCTGTCCGGCGCCGCCCGGGCATGTACACCGACACCTCGCGGCCGAATCACCTGGCGCACGAAGTTGTCGATAACTCCGTCGACGAAGCGCTTGCGGGTTACTGCAAGAAAATCGATGTCACGATCTACAAAGATGGCTCAGTCGAAGTCAGCGACGACGGCCGCGGCATGCCCGTCGACAAGCACCCGAAAGAGAAGATCCCGGGCGTCGAACTTATCCTGACGCGCCTGCACGCGGGTGGAAAATTCTCGAATGCGAACTACCAGTATTCGGGCGGTCTGCACGGTGTGGGTGTTTCGGTCGTCAACGCGCTGTCGAAGAACCTCGAAGTGTGGATTCGCCGCGGCGGCAAGGAATACAACATGTCCTTCGTCGGCGGCAAGAAGCGCGGCAAACTCGAAGTCGTGGGCACGGTTGGCAAGGCCAATACGGGTACCACGATTCGGTTCTGGCCCGACGCGCAGTATTTCGATACAACCAAGATCTCGATAAAGAGCCTGGCACATGCCTTGAAGGCCAAGGCTGTTCTTTGTCCCGGACTCATGGTCAGCCTGAAGGTCGAGAAACCGAAAGAGAAGTTCGAGTGGCAATACTCGGGTGGTCTCGAGCAATACCTTCTCGAAGAAATCGGTGGCGGGGAGACATTGCCCGCCGTGCCGTTCTCCGGGAGTCTCACAGGCAATAACGAGGCCGTTGACTGGGCGCTGGCCTGGACAAGCGATGGCGGACCGTCGGTCACCGAAAGCTACGTCAACCTGATTCCGACAGCGCAGGGCGGCACCCATGTCAACGGCCTGCGCACCGGGCTCACCAATGCCTTGCGCGAATTCTGCGATTTCAGAAACCTGTTGCCGCGCGGCGTGGCCATCGCGCCGGAAGACGTCTGGGACGGCCTGAGTTTCGTACTGAGCACCAAGCTCGAAGACCCACAGTTCTCCGGACAGACCAAGGAGCGACTGTCCTCGCGCGAATCCGCCGCATTCGTTGCGGGCGTGATCAAGGACAATTTCTCGCTGTGGCTGAACCAGCACCCTGAAACGGGCGATCAGATCGCACAGCTCGCGATCACCAAGGCGCAGAAGCGCCTCAAGTCGGCGAAGAAGGTCGTACGCAAGAAAATCGTGTCCGGTCCGGCGCTGCCAGGAAAGCTGGCCGACTGCACGTCGCAGGAACCGGAGCTCTGCGAGCTTTTCCTCGTCGAGGGCGACTCGGCGGGCGGCTCCGCGAAGCAGGCACGTGATCGCAGGACACAGGCGATCATGCCGCTGCGCGGCAAGATCCTGAACACCTGGGAGGTCGACACGGGTGAAATCCTCGCATCGGCCGAGGTCCACGACATCTCGGTGGCTCTCGGTGTCGATCCGGGTGCCGACAATATCGAGGGCCTGCGGTATCACAAGATCTGCATCCTCGCCGATGCGGATTCGGACGGTCTGCATATCGCGACTTTGCTGTGTGCGCTGTTCCTGCGCCATTTCCGCGAGCTGATCCTGGCCGGCCACGTGTACGTTGCCATGCCGCCGCTGTATCGCATCGATGTGGGCAAGGAAGTGTATTACGCGCTCGATGAGGGGGAGAGGACGGGCATCCTCGACCGCATCGAAGCCGAGAAGAAGAAAGGCAAGATTACCGTTACGCGCTTCAAGGGCCTCGGTGAAATGGATCCGGAGCAGTTGCGCGAGACGACGATGAACCGCGACACCCGGCGCCTCGTGCAGCTCACCGTCAGCGGGCACGACAAGACCGATCAGCTGATGGACATGCTGCTCGCCAAGAAACGCTCCAAGGACCGCCGCACCTGGCTTGAAACCAAGGGCAACCTGGCAGACATATGACAACGATGCAGAACAGCCTCAACCTCGACGGGGTTGAGCAGCAACCACTCAAGGAATACACGGAGCGGGCTTACCTCGACTACTCGATGTACGTCATTCTCGATCGCGCTCTGCCGCAGATCGGCGACGGCCTCAAGCCTGTCCAGCGACGCATTATCTACGCGATGAGCGAACTCGGCCTGTCGGCATCTTCGAAGCCGAAGAAATCGGCACGGACGGTCGGCGATGTGATTGGCAAGTTCCACCCGCATGGCGATTCCGCCTGCTACGAAGCCATGGTGTTGATGGCGCAGAGCTTTTCGTACCGGTACCCGATTGTTATCGGCCAGGGCAACTGGGGGTCAACGGACGATCCGAAGTCGTTTGCGGCCATGCGCTACACCGAATCGCGCCTCGCCCCGTACGCCAAGAGCCTGTTGCAGGAACTCGGGCAGGGCACGGTCGACTGGGCGCCGAATTTCGACGGCACGCTCAAGGAACCGGTGGTATTGCCGGCGCGCCTGCCGAACCTGTTGCTCAATGGCACGACCGGGATTGCCGTCGGCATGTCGACGGACGTGCCCCCGCATAACCTCAACGAAGTCGCCAGTGCGCTCGTGCACCTGCTGGAGAATCCTAAGGCGACGGTGCCCCAGATCATGAAGCACATCAAGGGGCCGGACTTCCCGACGGGCGGTGAGCTCGTGTCCTCGCAGGATGACATTGTCGAAATCTACACGACCGGCAACGGGACCCTGCGGCTGCGGGCGGCCTACAAGATGGAAGGCACCGACATCGTGATTACGTCGCTGCCGTACCAGATTTCCGGTGCCAAGATCCAGGAACAGATTGCCGCGCAGATGCGCGCCAAGAAGTTGCCGCAGGTCGACGACCTGCGCGACGAGTCGGATCACGAGGATCCTACGCGACTCGTCATCAGCAAGAAACGGGGCGTGGATGTCGAACAGCTGATGTCGCACCTGTTTTCGACCACATCGCTGGAGCGCACGCTGCGCGTCAACATGAACATTATCGGCCTGGACGGCCGACCGCGCATGTTCAACCTGGTCGAGATGCTGAAAGAGTGGCTGACGTTCCGCAAGGACACCGTCAAGAATCGCCTGGGCCACCGTTTGCAGATCGTTAACGACCGGCTGCATATCCTGGACGGCCTGCTGGTCGCCTACCTGAATATCGACGAGGTCATCGCGATTATCCGCGAGGAAGACGAGCCGAAACCTGTTCTTATGAAACGCTTCAAGCTGTCGGATATCCAGGCGGAAGCGATTCTCAATCTCCGCCTGCGCAATCTCGCGAAGCTTGAGGAGTTCAGGATCAAGGGTGAGCAGGACGAACTGGAGCAGGAACGCGAGCTGCTCGAGAAGACGCTCAAAAGCGCGGCGCGCCTGAAGACGCTCATCAAGAAGGAAATTCTCGAGGACGCAGAGGCCTACGGCGACGAGCGCCGTACCGAGATTGTCGAGCGCGAAGCAGCGCAGGCGCTCGACGAAACGCAACTGGTCGCCAGCGAACCAGTTACCGTGGTCCTGTCACAGGCAGGTTACGCACGCGCCGCGAAAGGGCACGAGATAGACCCGGCCACACTGAGTTACCGATCCGGCGACAACTTCCTGGCGTGCGCGCAGGGCCGCAGCAACCAGCTCGCCATGTTCATAGACAGCACGGGGCGCGTATACAGCGTCATGGCGGGCACGTTACCGTCGGCACGCGGGCAGGGCGAGCCGCTGTCGAGTCGTTTCAAGCCACCGGATGGCGCCGCGTTCTGCGGGGCGATGATTGGCGACGAGGAGCAAAAGTACCTGCTTGCCAGTGATGCCGGCTACGGGTTTATCGCGACGCTCACGGATCTCGTTTCACGCAACAAGGCGGGCAAGGCCGTGTTGCGCGTCCCCACGGGTGGCAAGGTCGTTGTGCCGGCGCCGGTGCCAAAGGACAGGGAATGCCTTATTGCGGCTGTCAGTTCGATAGGCAGGTTGCTGTTGTTCGAAATGGAAGAGCTGCCAGAACTCGCCAAGGGCAAAGGCAACAAGCTCATCAATATTCCGGGACCGAAATACAAGAGCGGCGCGGAGAAGATGGTCGCTGCAGCCGTCGTGCCTGAAGACGGGCACCTCGAGGTTTACACGGGAACGCGCAAGATGACCATCAAGTGGAGTGACCTCGATGACTACTACGGCGACCGGGCGCTTCGCGGCACGCTGCTGCCGAAAGGATGGCGCAAGGTCGAGCGCCTGGCCGGCGTAGAGTAGGCATCCCCGGGGCCAGGGCGCTGACCTGCCAGGGGCTTAGCGGGACTTGCCGCCTGAGACTTCCATCTCAACGGTTTCGTCGTCGTTCGCCACCGGCATCTCGCTGGTCTTGTCGTCGGCTGACATATTGACCGTGACGGCCGCTGTCTGGTCCGGGTCGACTTCCGCCATTGCAACGGTTTCATCGCTGCCCTGAACCGGCATTTCCGCCGTAGAGTCGATTTCAATCACGGTAGCCAGTGGCATCGCTTCGGTCGCGTCGTCCGCGGATGTCCCGCCAAGATTCTCATTCAGTTCAGCCGCGGCGCGCTCAATCTCGAGATTTAGAGCCTGCGTTGCTGTCAGCTCATCTTCGTAGTCGCGTTCCAGGATGTCATAGTCGACTTCGTTGGTAATCGTGTAGGTATCGGTAATCTGGGTGTCGTCGCCCCTGTCGACTTCGATGGCCTGGAGATCCCGCTCGGTCACTTCCTCATGCTGCGGCATCTTCGTGGCATCCATGATAACCGACATGTCGTAGTCATCGTCCTCGGGGAGTATTTCGCTCTCGAGAATGGACTCCATCCTGTTGGTCGCGGCCGACAGGATGCCGGTATTGTCGACTTCCGGCTCCGGCTCGAACGGCAATTCGATGTCGAGCTCGGTTGTTGCGCCAAAACCGAAGTCTTGCGCGATATCCATGTCCGTGCCCTGCGAGAGGCCCGTGCCAAGGACGAGGTCGGCGTCGAGCGCGAGGTTCTCCTCGGTGGGCGAGTCGTCCTCGATATCGTAACCATAGGCATCCTGGCTATCGTCGTAACCCGCCGCGGTTGCCGCTATGGCACCTGCGGGTGCCGCACCGAAGCGGTTGCGGACGCGGCGTCCAAACAGGACGAGCAATGCGAGGATGGCGATACCACCACCGATAAGCCACGCCAGTATCGAGGTCGATTCATCGCTGGCATCGGTGGCAATGGTCGCCGTGGTGACATTGGGGGAGGTGGAAGTCGTCGTCGGGCCCTCCAGCGCGGTGTCGGGAATGCCGACCGTGGTTGCGGGCTCGACAAACGGATTGTCGGATTCCATGACGACATCGCCCGGGCGCAAATCGCCAAGGGTGGCAGTCGCCGGTGTCTCGTCGACGACGGTCTCCGTGATGTCGTCAAGAATCGGCGGCTCGTAGACGGAGCCCTCCGCAACGTCGGTTACGGCGGCGGGCGTCGTATCGGCAACAACAGGCGCCGAGCCATCGAAACTCGGAATCGTCAGCCAGCTGCCTGCCTTGAGCTTGTTCGGATCGTTATCGATGAACGCGTCCGGATTAGCCATGAATATGGTGTTTACCGCGGGCCACAGGCTCATCGAGCGGTTTTCGATACGTGCAACGATTTCGCCGAGGGTTTCACCGGCTTTGACCTGGTAACGCGTCGACTGGCCAATGGGCGTGGTATCGGCTGGCGCCGGCCTCGCGCGGCGGGGTGCGGAGCGTGCTGCCGGTTGTGGGGCAACTTCGACGACCGGAGCCGTAGCGGCTACAGCCGCAGCCGGCGTGACTGTCGCGGGGTCGACGAACAGCATGTATTCGCGGCTGAGGTTTGGCGTATAGGGACAATTGATCGTCACGCGCGTGCCGAGCATGGGCTCGCGAACGACGCTTTCGCCGGCGATCAGGATAGCGCTGTCCGTAATGCTGATGCTGCTCCGGCCGATGCCGGGAAGACCGCCGGTAGAGCGGCCACCGCCGATCGAGACGCAGGTGTTGCTCAGCATCTCGTTGGGCGCAAGCGCGTATGCGATGCTTGCGCGCAGTGGCTGGCCGAGACTTGACTGAACGGTCAGTTCACCCAGTTCCAGCGCAGCAGCCGGTGTTGCGGCAAGGCCGCCGCCAAGTGCGACGAGTGGCAGGATAGCGCGTGTCGCAACGCGTTCCCTGTTGTTGTACGGATAGACAGTTTTATTCACTTCAGGTACCCCGGTGATCTTGCCATACGCAGTCTAGGATTCTCGTGCAGTTGTTGCCAGGGGCCTATTCTAGTTTCTGTGGGGTATGAGTTGTTAGCGCACAGGTCCAGCAGCACTGTGTGACGCACGTCACACTTCTTGCAAGCTCAGGTGGCGTGCGCGGCAGTCAGGTCGTCCAGCGTATTTCTCACGCCGCTGTCCGTATTCTGCAGCACGACTTCGGGCTCGTGGACATAGTGACCCTGCATGAAGTCCAGGCCAAGCTGGAACAGAACGGCCATGGCGTTGGCGTTTTCGACGCGTTCGGCAATCGTCTTGATCTTGCGGGCCAGCGCGGCCTTGACGATCCTGCCCACTGCGCTCTGCATGGATTCGTCGGTCATCAACGTGTGCATGAGCTCGCCATCGATCTTGATGTAGTCGGGCTTCAGCAGGTCGAGGATCTGGAAGCGCGCCTGGTCGACACCGTAGTGCTCGAGCGCGAAACCGATACCGAGCTTGCGCGTATGCTTCACGAGTTCCACGGTGTGCTTGATATGTTTCGCGGCATCGCGTTCGGGAATTTGTACAACGAGGCGCGAGCAATCAAAACCGCTTTCATCGAGCTTCTGTTGTATCCAGGCCGCCGTCGTGGGATCCGTGATCGACTGCTTCGAGAGGCGTACAAATACACGATCGGCATCGTTGGCTGTGCAGAAGTCCATGGCCGCCGTCAGCATCCAGCGATCGATATTCTTCATCATGTTGTTGCGTTCGGCCGCCGGGATGAACTCGGAAGGCAGTACCGAATTGTTCTGTTCGTCAATCATGCGCACGAGCAGGTCGTACATCTGGATCGAGTCGCTGCGCAGTCCGGCGATGGGCAATTGCGCGAGACGGAAGCGATTGTCCATCAGCGCGGCCTTGAGGTGCTTGACCCAGATCGCATCGAACTCCCGCTGCTTGGTATCTTCGTCTGCTGCCTCGCTCAGGAACGAGGTGTTGCCGCCGGCTTCCTTGCCGAGCTCATAGGCTCTCACGGTGGCAGCCACAAACTGCTCGAGGTTGCTGAAGACTTCGTTGGCGCCGCACGCGCCTACCGTGCACGTCATTTGGGTCGATGTATCGCCGACCTCGAAGGTCACCTTCGCGAGATGGTCAATAAGCTGTTTACCCCAGACCTGTGCGTCACGGGCACTGCCACGCTCGAGCAACACCATGACCGACGTACCCTCGAAGCGTCCCGCCACATCGCGCGGGTGCATGCGCTTGCGTACGACCTCCGCAAACTGCGCGAGGATTTCTTCGGACTGGATAATGCCGACCTTCCTGCGAATTTCGCCGAAGTTATCGGGCTTTATG
>JAOUNK010000399.1 GCA_029881015.1 Gammaproteobacteria bacterium
GCTCCCCGTCCGTCATGGCGAGAGTGGCTCTCGATCACCTCGAATTTGGCGCTGTAAAGAAGCCGCGCGAGGCCTTGCTGCGCATCTTCAATGCGACTGAGAAGGAACACGGCTACAAGTCGGCGTTCACGTTCGTGGAGATGATCAACGACGACATGCCATTCATCGTCGATTCTGTGGCTGCTGCGATTCATCGGCAGGATCTCGGCGTGCACATTACGGTGCACCCCATCATTTCCGTCACGCGTGACCGGACGGGCAGGCTGACGTCCATCGCCGGTGCGGATAACAAAAAAGCGAAGTCCGAGTCTTTCGTTCGTTTTGCGGTTTCCCGCGAGACGGATCCGCATCGACTGAAACTGCTGCGTAAGGAAATCCTCAAGGTCTTGTCCGATGTGCAGGTTACGGTTCGCGACTGGGGAGCGATGCGCGAGCGCATGCGCGAAACTCGCGATCTGCTCGATAACGGGCCAAAGGGCGTCGATCCGACATTGCGTGAAGAGAGCCAGGCATTGCTCGACTGGATGGCCAATGAGCATTTCACCTTCATCGGGTATCGCGAATACAAGCTCCGCAAAAGCGGCAAGCGGAGCTTCCTGAACGCCGTCAAAGGCACGGGACTCGGTGTCCTTAGTCGCGACGACGGCGTTCACAACTCGATCGAACTGACCGCCGAGATGCAGCGCCTGACGCGGTCGCGCGACTGGCTGATCCTGACCAAGGCAAATTCGCGCTCAACCGTGCATCGCCCGGCGTTCCTCGATTATGTCGGCGTGAAGATCTACGACGCCGACGGCAATGCCGTCGGCGAGCGTCGCTTCATCGGACTGCTGACCTCAATCGCTTACAGCGAAAGCCCGACCAATATCCCGTTGCTGCGACACAAAGTTCGCAGGATATTCGAACGCGCCAGGGTCGAGCCTGCAGGGCATCGCGGCAAGGCACTGCTGCACATCATCGAAACCTACCCGCGTGAAGAGCTGTTCCAGAGCAGCGTGCAGGACCTGACCCGCACGACCATCGGCATCCTCAATCTGCAGGATCGCCAGCGCGTCAAACTGTTCCTGCGCCAAGATACGTTTCGCCGGTTCTTCTCGTGCCTGGTCTTCGTACCCAGGGACAAATACACGACAGCGATTCGGCGCAAGATCCAGGCATTGCTCACCGAAGCATTCGGCGGCGTCTCCGTTGATTCGGCAGTGCAGATTTCCGAGTCGGCCCTTGCCCGCGTGCACATTATTGTGCGCACGCCCGAGGGTAAACGCCCTCACATCAGCATCAAGAAGATCGAGCAACAGCTGGCCGACCTCGTCGTTACCTGGTCCGATCGCCTGCGCGACCACATGATGAAAGAGTACGGCAGCGAAGAAGGTGACCAGCTATATCGCCTCTACGGACGTATTTTCCCTGCGGGCTACCAGGAGGATACGTACCCTGCCGAGGCCTGTTCCGATATTCGCGCAATCGACGACATGCTGCGCGATGGCATACCGCGCAGCGTCGACCTGTATGCGGCAAGGGACCTCGAACCGGGCAACATGCGCTTTATCGTGTACAGCATGGACAACCCGATTGCGCTGTCTGACGCCCTGCCAATTCTCGAGCAAATGGGCTCGGCGGTGTACACCGAGCGGCCCTACGAATGCCGCCTGGACGGCGGCCGGTCTTTCTGGATCCAGGACTTCCACCTGCGTCACGAGAACGGCACCACCATCGACATCAAGTCGGTGTCCGAACGTTTCGAACAATGCTTCATGGCGGCACTGGCTGGCGAGGCGGAGAACGACGGCCTCAATCGACTGATCGTCGCGGCGGGCCTGACCTGGCGCCAGGTGTCGTTACTGCGTTGTTACGCGAAACACATCCTGCAACTGCGCGTACCGTTCAGCCAGGCCTACATGGAAGATGTTCTGGTCGCGCACGCCGACCTGGCACGCTCGCTCGTTGCCCAGTTCGAGATGCACTTCGATCCGGCCGTGTCCAAGAGCAAGCGACAGAAGGAGCTGAAGATCATCCTCGCCGATGTCCAGCGTGGCCTGGCGAAAGCGCGCAACGTGGACGAGGACCGTATCCTGGCGGCGTTTGCCGGCGGCATCGCCGCAACGCTGCGCACGAACTACTTCCTGACCGTCGACGGCAAGCCCAAGAGCTTCATCTCGATCAAGCTCAACCCGAACAAGCTACCGGAAGTCCCTCTGCCGAAGCCCAAGTACGAGATATTCGTGTACTCGCCCGAGGTCGAAGGTGTGCATCTGCGTGGCGGCGACATCGCGCGCGGCGGGTTGCGCTGGTCGGATCGTCGCGAAGACTTTCGCACAGAAGTGCTGGGGCTGATGAAAGCACAGGTTGTCAAGAACACGGTCATTGTGCCGACCGGCGCCAAGGGTGGTTTCTTCCCGAAACGCGCACCGGTGGAAGACCGCGACGCGATCTTTGCGAACGGCGTGCATTGCTACAAGACCTTCATTCGGGGCCTGCTCGACCTGACCGACAACGTCGTGGACGATAAGGTCATCACACCGGAAGGCATCGTTCGCCGCGACGGCGACGATCCTTACCTGGTGGTCGCTGCCGACAAAGGTACCGCATCGTTTTCGGATATCGCCAACAGCCTCTCTGCGGAGTACGGCTTCTGGCTGGATGATGCCTTCGCCTCAGGTGGTTCAGCCGGCTACGACCACAAGGTCATGGGTATTACGGCGAAAGGCGCATGGGAGGCCGTAAAGCGCCATTTCCATGAGCAGGGCCTGAATACGCAAACGGACCCGTTCACCGTTGTCGGTATCGGCGACATGAGCGGCGATGTATTCGGCAACGGCATGCTGCTGTCGAAGAAGATCAAACTCGTGGCGGCGTTCAATC
>JAOUNK010000400.1 GCA_029881015.1 Gammaproteobacteria bacterium
ACGCCGTCGCAAGACATGCAAAGCACAATCGGCAAGATTGTGCGCCTGCACGACGACGGTTCTATCCCGAAGGACAATCCATTCGTCGACTACTACAGTGTCGACGCGTTCGTCGATAACGAAGGCGTGTATCCCGAAATCTGGTCACTGGGGCACCGCAATCCCCTCGGTATGGCGTTCGATCTCGACGGCCGCTTGTGGGTGGCGGAAATGGGCCCGAGGGGCGGTGACGAGCTGAATCGCATTGTCCGCGGCGCCAATTACGGCTACCCGCTCGTTTCGAACGGTGAGCATTATGACGGTCGCCCCATACCCGACCACGACACGAATCCCGACTTCGAGGCTCCGGTTCTGTGGTGGACGCCGACGATCTCGCCCGGGAACATCATGGCCTACAGCGGTGACGCCTTTCCGGAATGGCGCGGCAACCTGTTAATAGCCGGGTTGTCGTCACGGGCCATTATCCGTGTAGAGGTTGACGGTGACGCGGCGGTCGAGGCCGAGCGCTTCCCGATGGGTGCGCCGCTTCGTGGCATCTACCAGGGCCCGGACGGTGCGCTGTGGGTAATTGAGGACGAATCTCGCGAGGGGGAGGGGCGGCTGCTCAAACTGACGCCCAGATAGTGAAGGTCACACGTTCGTATGCCGCACTCGCGTGCCTGCTGTGCGCGCCGTGCAGCAACACGCTTGCAGATGACGTCGAGAATATCGAGCCGGCCGCGGAGGTCAGCGAGATTATCGTGACGGCCACGCGCCTGGACCAGGCGGCACGCAGCGTGCCCGCGGCAATCAGCGTTGTGTCCGGCGCCGAGATTCAACACGCAAGACAGCAGTTAGCGCTGGACGAGGCGCTCGCTCGTGTGCCCGGCGTCTTCTTTCAGAATCGCTACAATTTTGCGCAGGACCTGAGGATCGCCATTCGCGGCTTCGGTGCACGCTCCAATTTCGGTGTGCGTGGCATCAAGATCCTGGTGGACGGTATACCCGAAACGCTGGCCGACGGGCAGAGCCAGGTGGACAGCATTGACCTTGCCTCGGTACGGCAGGTCGAAGTCCTGCGTGGAGCGGCGTCTGCCTTGTATGGCAATGCGGCCGGCGGGGTCATCAGTATCTCGTCCGAGCAGGGCAGTGCGGAACCGTACGCGGAGGCGCGCGTTGCGCTGGGGGATTACGGCTACCGCAAGTACCAGGTCAAGACAGCCGGAGCGGCCGGGCGGCTGGACTATCTCGTCAGCCTTTCCGATTTGCGCATTGACGGCTACCGCGAGCACAGCGAGGCCGAAAACAGGCAACTGAACAGCCGCTTCCTGTTGCGCTTGAGCGATGACACGGAAATCGGCTGGGCGATCAGCGCCACCGATCAACCGGTATCGAACGATCCCGGTGGACTGGTACTGGCCGAGGCCGAAACGAATCCGCGCAGTGCTCGCGTTCGCAACCTTGATTTCGAGGCCGGGGAAACGCTCGACCAGCAAAAGCTGGGCATCAGTTTCAGGCACTCGTTCCCGGGTGGCGGTGAAGTTCAGGCGCGTAGCTACTATCTCGAACGTGATTTTCTAAACCGCCTGCCATTTTCGGAAGGTGGCATGGTCACGTTCGATCGCTCATTCGCCGGCGGTGGCATCAGTTACACGCGAGGCTTCCGGCTCGGTGACATGCATCATCGGGTGGTCGCCGGTTTTGATTACGACCGGCAGCGAGATGACCGGCAGCGGTATGACAACAATGACGGCATCCAGGGTGCTCTCAGGCTCGATCAACTCGAACGGGTAGCGAGTACGGGGATCTTTGTGCAGGACGAAGTCACCGTGTCGGACCGGCTCGAGGTGACGCTGGGGTTACGCTACGACGACATCGAGTTCGACGTTGCCGATGCGTTCCTTGCCGACGGCAACGACTCCGGTACGCGTTCGATCGACGATGTGAGCCCGAGCATCGGGTTCCTCTATGACGTCGGTGCCGGTCAAACCGTGTACGGCAACATTGCAACGGCATTCGAAACACCGACATCCACCGAGTTTGCCAATCCTGACAGCAGTGGCGGGTTCAATCCGGGCCTGGAGCCGCAAAAGAGCACCAGCTACGAGCTGGGTCTGCGTGGTGACCTCATGGAGAATATCCGCTACGAGTTGGCTGCATTCCGCATCGATGTCGATGACGAGCTGATTCCGTTCGAGATTGCGTCGAGTCCGGGCCGCGAGTTCTTTGCCAACGCGGGCAAGTCTGCGCGGCGCGGCATGGAGCTGTCATTTGTTGCCACGCCGTTGCCCGGCCTGAACCTGGCATTGGCTTATACGTGGTCCCGATTCGAGTTTGACACGTTCGTCGATAGTGACGGCAACGATTTCTCGGGCAACGCGATTCCGGGCATTCCGGAGACATTCGTGCATGCAGACGTTGCGTACGTGCACGATTCGGGATTCTTTGCAGCCGTCGATGTGTTGTATACCGATGAACTGTTCGCGGACAACGCCAATGCGGCAAAGGTGCCCGGCGCGACGGTGGCGAACCTGCGATTCGGCCTGGAAAAGACGTTTGGCCAGCTCGAGATAGAACCGTTTGTCGGCATCAGCAACGTCTTCGACGCAGACTATACCGCCAATGTGCGTATCAATGCCTTCGGCAGCCGCTACTTCGAACCGGGACCGGATCGCAACGTTTACGGGGGTGTGTCGGTGCGGTTTCGCTACGCCAATTAGTGCCTGCCAACCGGAGGCCTGAACTGGACGCTGCTGCGGCCAGGTACTACGCTTGGGAAAGAAAACAAAAACAAGAGGGGTGGGAAGCAATGAACTGGAAAGCAATCATTCTCGGTGGCCTGGCGTATTACGCCACCGCATTCGTCGTGTCCATGGTCGGCG
>JAOUNK010000401.1 GCA_029881015.1 Gammaproteobacteria bacterium
GATGCCGGAAAACGTGACCGGGTGGACCGATGAGCAAAAAAGCGAGTACAGCTTGTCGACCTGGTGGGACAACGTCACGCATCCCGACTGGGATTCCGACGACGCTTTCATCAACTACGTTACGCACCCTTACTGGGGCGCTGCCTACTATGTCCGGGCCCGGGAGCGGGGCTGGGATCGCTCCGCCGCGTTCTGGTATTCGGTGCTATTGTCGACTTCCTATGAAGTCGGCGCCGAAGCCTTGTTTGAAGAACCTTCCTACCAGGACCTGATCGTGACACCCGTGCTCGGTTCCCTGCTGGGGGAGTACTTCGTGCGCGTGCGCGACAACACGAAAGCGAGGATCGCCGCGCGCGGCCAGCCTGTCGGACGCGACAGGTGGGTACTGGTCCTGACCGACCCGCTGGGGGCGCTGAATCGCCGCGTCCGCCGGGCGATGGGGCGGGACACCGATATCCAGATCTACCCTTATTATGCAACGCACCAGCGCCTGCGCGATCCGTCCACGGGCGTGCCGGTGTGGCAGAGCGACACGGTTGTCGGTCTGTACGTCGAGATCTCCTGGTAGCGGCATGCCTGACTGGACACCAATCCTGTCGGAGCTGGGCCTCGAGGGCGAGACGCCCGTCGCGGTGAGCGGCGGCGACATCAGCTCGGCCTGGCGCGTTGGCAACGTCTTCCTGAAAACGGGTCCTGCGTCGTCGCACGACATGTTCAGCGCGGAGGCGGAGGGCCTGGCCGAACTTGCTGTGCCCGGGATCGTTCGAGTGCCGGAGGTACTGGCTTGCGGCGCGCACGACGACACGGCGTATCTCGCCACGGAGTGGCTGCAGCTGAGTCGCGCCTCCCGCGACACGGAAGCAGAGTTCGGCAAACAGCTTGCACTGCTGCACGAGACGACGCAGGAGCGGTTCGGCTGGCACCGTGACAACACGATCGGGCTGACACCGCAGCACAACGACTGGTCGGATAGCTGGGTGGACTTCTTTCGCGAGCAACGCCTCGGGTTCCAGCTGCAACTGGCGGCAGAGAACGGCTTCGGCGGCGCCCTGCAGGAACAGGGCGCACGGCTGCTGAGGCGCCTGCCCGTGTTCTTCGAGCGTCACGAGCCGCGCCCGGCCCTGTTGCACGGTGACCTTTGGGGCGGTAACTGGGCGAGTTGTAACGGCGTACCTGTGCTCTTCGACCCGGCGGTTTACTACGGCGACCCGGAATCGGATCTTGCCATGACGCGCCTGTTCGGTGGTTTCGGTGCAGCCTTTTACGAAGCGTACGCCGCGCATAAACCCGCGGCTTCGGGTTCCCACGATCGCAGCGACCTGTATCAGCTATATCATGTACTCAACCACCTGAACCTGTTCGGCAGTGCGTATCTCGGCCGGGCACAGGAACTGATCAACCGACTCTTGTAGGGACTATCGATGAACACTCGTCTTACTCTCACGCTTACCGTGGCCGTGTTCTGTGTTGCCTGTACCGAAGCACCGGTCGATTACCGGGTAAAAGGGGCCGAACTCCTGGTGCCCTTCAAAACCAACCTGAAGGTGGCGCTGGTCGAAGGCATGGAGTCGGGTCCGATCGAGGCGATCAATGCCTGCAAGGTCGAGGCGCCGCGGATTGCGGCGGGCCTGTCCGTCGACGGCGTGGTCATGGGGCGCAGCAGTCACAAGCTGCGTAATCCCGCGAACGCAACGCCGGACTGGCTTGCACCGATTCTGCGTGGCTTTGCCGACGGATCGAAGGAGCTCATGCCCGTCGCCATGGCCCTCGACGATGGCCGCATGGGTTATGCCGAACCGATCATCGTGCAGCCGATGTGCCTGACGTGCCACGGCGAGAACCTGCAGCCCGAGATGGTAGCGCTACTTGCAGAGAGCTACCCGGAAGACCAGGCAACGGGATTCAAGGCGGGCGATTTCCGCGGCGTGTTCTGGGTGGAGTTCCCGGAGCGCTAGCGAGGGAAGTCGGTTGCGTCGCCGGACTCGTCGACTTCGTAGGCTTCGCCGAGGAAGTCTTCCTCGAAGACAAACAGCGTCGTGCCCTCGGGTGCCGTGATGGCGACGTAGGCGCCTTCGTAGCCCGGGTATTTCTCGAAATCGAAACCACGCTGCTCGAGGAGCGCCATGAGGCCTGCGCGATCGGGATTGCGGAAGCACAGGGAGGGTGCCTTGAGTGCGATGCTCTCCGACAGGCCAAGCGCCACGCCGGTCGCGTCGAAGCGCATGTGCATCGTCGGTTCTTCGCGCATCTCCAGCAATGCCGGTGCCACGGGGGCCCAGAACTGCGCCGCACGAACGGTCTCGCGCACCGGCAGTGACAGTTCGAACCAGCTGCCACAGGCCGAGTCTTTCTCGGCGTCTTCGCTCATGTGGAAGGTGCGTGCTTCGACCATGGAGACCGGGTTGCCGTCGCGATCCGTAAAGCCGAGTTCGTTGAACGCATCTTCGTCGAGCTGCAGGAAGCTGAATTCATAGCCATGGTCGGCCATGGCCCGCGCGTGCCGGGCGAGGTCCTGTTGTACAAAAGTCATTCTCGGCGCATCGAAACTGTTGTCATGCAGGCCGATATTCAACTCGCCGTCGCTGACTACCGCGTACTTGTGTGAGAAGACGTCGGCACACTGGAGCTCGGTAAAACCGAGTGTCTTGTAGAAGTGCAGCGACTCGAGGATGTCATGCGCCTCGACGCCGAACTCCAGGAAGCGGCCGATGGTGCTCACTGCGTTGCTCCCATCGCCTTCGCGCGCCTGCGGCTCTCCGGGTTCTCCGCGGCGCCCGACCACCCGCATGCGTGTCGTTCGACAAGCGCGCTGATAAAAGCGACGTGATCGTCCCGGGCATTGAGC
>JAOUNK010000079.1 GCA_029881015.1 Gammaproteobacteria bacterium
CATCGGGCCAGTCGAGCTGCGCGCCAATGGCGCCCGCCAGCTCCGCCTGCAGGTTGCCCCTGCCGCCGCAGGTCGAAGCAGGCTTGCCGGCCGCGTCGACGGGCGTTGCAGGTACAGGCGCTTCCGGTTGTTTTGCACAGGCGGCGAGAGCCCCGAACGCCAGCATTAGCAGGGCGGCAAGGACGGGAAGTCGCGGCTTTTCGTCAATCAAATGCAATGGATTTCATCTGCGGTTGTCGGAATTGGAGTCAATACTACTCAAACAGGCCGGATAATGAGCAAAAAACCCCGCGACCGGTTGGCGCGCCCGGGCATCATCACTAGAATGACACGCCGCTTTTATCTCTGGAGTAATGAATGAGCGTCGCAGAACAGTTCCAAAAACTAGAGGCTCATGCGAGCGCGCTGATTATCGGTCAGGCGCACCTGATCAACCGCATGCTGATTGCGTTGTTGTGCGACGGTCACTTGCTGGTTGAAGGCGCTCCGGGCCTCGCCAAGACGCGCGCGATCAAGGTGCTGGCTGAAAGCATCGAAGGCGACTTCCATCGTTTGCAGTTTACGCCCGACCTGTTACCGGCCGACCTGACCGGCACGGACATCTACCGTCCGCAGGAAGGCACGTTTGAATTCCGCAAGGGCCCGTTGTTCCACAACCTGATCCTGGCTGATGAAATCAACCGGGCGCCGGCCAAGGTGCAGTCGGCCCTGCTCGAGGCGATGGAAGAGCGCCAGATCTCGGTGGGCGACAAGAGTTACCCGCTCGAAGACCTGTTCATGGTCATGGCGACACAGAACCCGATCGAGCAGGAGGGCACCTATCCGCTGCCCGAGGCACAGCTGGATCGCTTCCTGCTGCATGTGCGGGTGGGCTACCCGAGCATCGAAGACGAGCGGCGTATCCTGGTACTCAATCGCGACGAGGCGAAGAAAGGCGAACGCGATGCCTGCCAGCCGCCTGAGCTTTTGTCACGCGAGTCGATCATGGCCGCTCGCCAGGACATCCTGAACCTGCACCTTGCCAAGGAACTCGAGGAGTACATCGTCAACGTCGTGGTCGCGACCCGCAATCCCGGTGCTGTCGACAGTGCGCTCGACGGGCAGGTGCTTTATGGCGCCAGCCCACGCGCGAGCATGGGCATCGATCGTGCTGCACGTGCGCACGCCTGGCTGGCTGGCCGTGATTTCGTAGGTCCCGAAGACATCCAGGCCGTGGCGCCCGATGTCCTGCGGCACCGCCTGGTGCTGAGCTTCGAAGCCGAGGCCGATGGCATCGACGCTGAGTCGGTCGTCAAAGGCATCCTCGACGGAGTCGGGGTCCCCTGAGAATCGTGGTTCGTCTCGATCACATCCATGAAGGCGCATCGCCGGTCAGTGTCAGCCAGGCGGGCCTGATCCGCCTTGCCGGTCCGGCGCGCGCGATAGCGCTCAACGTGCTGCGCGTGAATTCGCTGCAGACCGGCGCCTACGTGTCCCGCTTTCGCGGCCGCGGCATGGAATTCGATGAGTCGCGGCCCTACCAGCCCGGCGACGACCCGCGCAGCATCGACTGGCGCGTGACCGCGCGCAGTACGACGGCCTATACCAAGCTGTTTCGCGAGGAGCGCGAGCGCCCTGTGCTGGTCGCCGTGGATCTGCGCTCGAACATGCATTTCGCGACCAAAGGTTGTTTCAAGTCGGTCAACGCGACTCGTGCCGCCGCCCTGTTGTCGTGGGCAGCCCATCACCGTGGCGATCGACTGGGCGGACTGATCTTCGGCGACACGACACACCGTGAACTGAAGCCGCGACTCGGTCGTCGCGCCGCGCTGCGTTTCGTGCACGAACTCGTCGAGCATCCCGACTGGCCGAACCCGCAAAGGGACCATAGCGCCGACGAAAAGAGCGCTGACCCGCTCGCGCAGGCGATGTCCTCGTTGCGGCGCGTGGCGCGGCCGGGTTCGCTGGTCGTGGTGATCAGTGACTTCGCCGGGTTCGATCGAGCGGCGCAGTCCTACCTCTCAAGCGTCGCCCGCCACAACGAGGTGCTCGCGGTGTTCCTTAACGACCCGCTGGAGCGTGAATTGCCGCCGCCCGGGCGCTACCGCCTCGTGTCGCCCGATGACGAGCTCGCCATCGATACCTACGCGGCACCGGCACGGCGCGATTACGAACAGGCTTTCGAGCAGCGGCTGGACGCGCTTGAGCGTTTTTGCCAGCGCTACGGCGTGCACCTGATGCCGTTGTCGACCGACGACGACCCGGTGAGTGCCCTGCAGACGGCGTTGGGGAGGCGTACGCACTAGTGCAAGAGAACGCCCTGCCATTGCGCGATCTTCACCTGCCCGACCCGGTCGGGTGGTGGCCGCTCGCGCCCGGCTGGTGGGGCGTCCTGGCAATCCTCGGCCTGGTTCTTTGCGTCGTCCTCTGGCGGTCCTACCGGCGCTGGCAGTTCAATGGTCCGCGGCGTTACGCACTGCGGGAGCTGGCGAGGTTCGAAGCCGAGTATCTCGAGCACCGCAACCCGGTCCTGCTGGGCAGGCAGCTTTCCGAACTGCTGCGTCGCGGTATGCTCGCGTATGCGCGCCGTGAAGAGGTAGCCGGGCTGACGGGCAATGCGTGGCTGGCCTGGCTCGATCGCGGCATGCCGCTGCCGTACTTCCACACGGAGGGCGGCAAGAGCCTGCTGGATCTTCCCTACCGCGACCCGGAGGGGAATTTCTCCGACGTCGATGTCAATGCGCTCGTCGCCGCTGTCCGCATGCGCCTCAGCGTGCCGCTCGGAGGAACCGCCTGATGTGGTCGCTCGCCTGGCCCTGGGCACTGCTCGCGTTGCCGCTGCCGCTTCTCCTGCGCAAGCTCTTGCCGGAAGCGCGAGGCCTCTCGGAGGCCGGCTTGCGGGTACCGAACCTGAAGGGTTTCGAGACGCTCAAGGATCGATCCGACGCGGAGCAGCTATTGAACTGGCGCGTGCTGGTCGCCGTGCTTGCCTGGTGCCTGCTCGTACTGGCCGCGGCCCGGCCGGAACGCATCGGCGATGAACTCGAGGTTCCCGTCGCCGGCCGCAACCTGATGCTGGCCGTCGACCTGTCCGGCAGCATGGACCAGAAGGACTTCGAGCTGGCCGGCCGACGCGTCGACCGGCTGACGGCGACCAAGGCCGTCGCCAGCGATTTCATCGCGCGTCGCGAGGGCGATCGCATCGGCCTGATCCTGTTTGGCGAACGCGCTTACCTGCAGGTACCGCTGACTCTCGACAGGGATACCGTCAGGATTCTCCTGCTCGAAGCCGAGATCGGTCTGGCCGGTGAGAAAACGGCCATCGGCGACGCCATTACGCTGGCCGTGCGCCGCGTGCACGAGCAAAAGGAGGATGCGGGTGAGCAGGTGCTCGTGCTGCTGACGGATGGCGCGAACACGGCGGGCGAGGTGCAACCGCTCAAGGCGGCGGAGCTGGCGCAGCAGGTCGGGCTGCGGGTGTACACCATCGGTATCGGCGCCGAGTCGCTCGACGTCTCGTCGCTGATCGGCGGGCGGCGCAACATCAACCCATCTGCGGATCTCGATGAAGAGACGTTGACGCAGATCGCGCAGCTGACCGGTGGCCGGTATTTCCGGGCGACCGATACGACAAGCCTGCAAGACATTTACGCGCTGCTGGACGAACTCGAGCCCGTCGAGGAGCCCGAGTCAGGTTTCCGGCCGGTGAAGTCCTATTACTACTGGCCATTGGGTGCGGCATTCGCACTGGTCGGCTTGCTGGGACTGGCAGGCCTGTTGCAGCGCGTCGTATTGCGCCACCGGGTCGAGGTAAGGGCACATGCTGGCTGATTTCCACTGGCTGCGTCCTGCCTGGCTGTTCGCGATGCCGTTCGTCGTGGCGCTTGCTGTGTTGCTCGCACGGCGCCAGCTTGGCGCCGGTAACTGGCGGGACATTGTCGATCCGGCGCTGATGCCTTACGTGCTGTCGCGCACGCCGGGCCGGGGCAGCGATTACCGTTGGTGGCTGCTCGGCCTCGGCGGCATCATTGCCTCGGCCGCGCTGGCCGGACCGGCCTGGCAACGTATCGACCAGCCCGTGTTTCGTGACGAGCAGGCGCTCGTTGTGGCGCTCGACCTGTCACGCTCGATGGACGCGCAGGACCTCGAGCCGAGTCGGCTCGCGCGCGCGAAGCTCAAGATACTCGGCCTGCTCGAACGCCGCCAAAGCGGGCAGACCGCGCTGCTCGTCTACACCGCCAATGCATTCACGGTGACGCCGCTGACGGACGATACCGACACCGTCGCTGCGCTCGTCAACAGCCTGAGCACGGACATCATGCCGAGCCGCGGCAGCTACCCAGAGGCCGGCATTCGCAAAGGCCAGACCCTGCTCGAACAAGCCGGTGTCGGCATCGGCGAGGTACTGCTGGTGACCGACGGCGGCGGGTCGCCTGCCGCGGAAAGGGCGGCGCGCGAGCTGCGCGGCGCCGGGTTCGCCTTGTCGATCCTGGGCGTCGGCACGCGCGAGGGCGCACCGATTCCGCGCCTGTCCGGCGGTTTCGTCACCGACAATCGCGGCAAGCTGGCCGTGGCAAGGCTGGAAGAGCGGGGGCTGCGAGATCTCGCGGCTGCCGGTGGTGGACGCTTCGCGGTTCTGTCCACCGACGACAGCGATCTCGACTACCTGTTGTCGGGGGAGGTGTCGGCGGCTGCGGCAACGGCGGCGGATGAAAACTCTCTCGCGACGGACCAGTGGCGAGAAGAGGGTCCGTGGCTTGCGTTGCTGCTTCTGCCACTCGCGGCCCTCGCGTTTCGCAAGGGCTGGGTGCTCGTGCTGGTCATCTTCATCGTCCCGCTGCCGCAGCCGGCCGAGGCATCGCTGTGGGACGACCTGTGGCTGAACAAGAACCAGCAGGCACAGCGGGCACTGGAAGCGGGGAGTCCGTCCGACGCGGCCGTCCTTTTCGATGACACCGAGTGGCGTGGTGTGGCCCGCTACCAGGCCGGCGACTACGCGGGCAGCGCAGCGGAGTTTGCAGAGAGCGGCGATACGCGAAATCTCTACAACCTGGGCAATGCCATGGCGCAGCACGGTGAGTTCGAAGCCGCGATCGACGCCTACGAGCAGGTTCTTGAAATGGAGCCCGGTCACGAAGATGCGCAATACAACCTGGAACTCGTCAGGAAACTCAAGGACCAGCAGGAACAGGAACAGGAAACCCAGGGCGACGACCAGCAATCAACGGAGAACCCTGGCGGCGACGGCGAGGAATCCGATGGCGAGGGCGAGCAGGACCAGGAAGGCCAGGAGGGCTCGTCCCAGTCGGAACAGCAGTCCGAGGAGGGCGATTCGTCGCAGCGTGGTGAAGAAGAGATGAGCGAGGAGGACCTGCAGGCTCTCCAGGAAGAACTGCAGCGCGCGGCCGAGGAAGCCGAGCAGGGAGAGCCGCCGCAGCAGTTGACGGAGGCCGAACTCGCCGAGCTCCGCCAGCAACAGGAACAGGATCAGGCAATGGAGCAGTGGCTGCGCCGCATTCCTGACGATCCGGGTGGCCTGCTGCGACGAAAATTCCGCTACCAGTATCAGCGGTACGGCAAAGACCAGGAAGGAAAGGACGTGTGGCCCGACGACGAGGTACAACCGTGGTAAGAATTCGCAAAGCGATCCAGCGATCCATCGTGCTCCTGGTGTGCCTGCTATCCGCGGTGACCGCGGCCGCAACGGTAACTGCGCGAGTCGATCGCCCGACTGTCGATGTCAACGAATCGTTTACGCTCGAAATCACGCTCGATTCCAACACGGACCTGGAGCCCGACCTGTCGATCCTCGAAGAAGACTTTTTCGTGGGGCAGGTCAGCAGGCTGAGCAACACGTCGATCATCAATGGTGACATTCAGCGCAGCCTGACCTGGACGGTGGCGTTGATGCCGAAGAAGACGGGTGAGCAGTTCATCCCGGCCGTCGTGATCGGGACCGAGCAGAGCAGCCCGATACGCATCATCGTCAATGAGCCGACCAACGCGCCGCCGGGCGAGGCGGACGTCTTTGTTACCAGCGAGGTCGATCTCGAGGAGACCTACGTTCAGTCGCAGATCCTGTACCGGATTCGCATCTACCGCGCTGTCGCTACACGCCAGCCGGCCTTGCGCGAGCCGACGATAACGGGTGTCGAGACCCTTGCGGAGCTGGCGGGCGACGAACGCCAGTACGAGTCCGTGCTCAATGGCCGCGCCTACAACGTGATCGAGCGCGTCATCGCGCTGTACCCCCAGGAAAGCGGCGAGATCCGGATTTCACCGGCACGTTTCGAAGCGCGTGTCCTGCGCGACGGCCGTATCACGGGTCGCAAGGTGTTCGAGTCGCAGGAACACACGATCAATGTCCTGCCGATTCCTGCACCGCCTGCGAATTATCCGAATGCCGCCTGGCTGCCGGCCAGGGACGTGCAGCTCAGCGAAGAGTGGTCACGGCCCCCCGAGGAGATGGAGGCGGGCGAGCCGGTCACGCGCAACGTGACTCTGAGTGCACTCGGGCAAATCGAAACACAGCTGCCGGCCATGGAGCTGCCTGATGTCGACGGCCTGAACGTCTATACCGACCAGCCGGAGCTCGGGCGTACGCTGGAGGCGGGCGGGATACGCGGTATTCGCAGCGAGCAATACGCGATTATCGGCCTGGCCGGCGGCGACGTGGCGTTGCCGGCACTCGAAATTCCCTGGTGGGACATCGCCGCCTCGGAGTGGAAGGTGGCGCGTTTGCCGGCGCGTACGCTGACGATCAGGGGTGCACCGGTTGCCGCCGTTGTGGAGCCGGACGAAGTGGATTTATCAGCGACCGAATCGGCGGCCGAACCGGCGCAACAGAATGCCGATGAGGCTATTGCCGCGATCGGTACCTGGCAAAGGGCGACCGAAGTTCTCGCGATACTCTGGCTGCTGACGTTGGCGGCCTGGTGGTGGTCGTCACGGTCTGCGCGCAGGCAGCGCCGTGCGCCGCGGGAACCGGAACAGTCCCCGGCACACAAGCAGCAGGGCCAGCTCATGAAGACCGCACGCACAGCCGCCGCCGCGAGTGATGTTGCCGGCGTGCGCCATGCCCTGCTGGAATGGGCACGCCTGCAATGGCCCGATGATCCGCCGCGCAGTATCGGTGAGCTCGCGCGGCACGTGGCGCCGCCACTCTCGGACGAGTTGCAGAGCCTGTCGGCAGCCAGTTACGGCCGGAACGCAGGCGCCTGGGACGGTACCGCACTTGCCAATGCCTTGCGGCGTGTCACGGTTGTCGCGACGAGCGATGAGGTTAGCGCGAACGATCCATTGCCGCCGCTGTTGCCGCCCACGGTCTGACTACCAGTGGCCGACGCTGGGCATCGACGCCCAGGGTTCCTTCGCGGGCATCGCGTCGCCTTGTTGCAGCAGCTCTATCGAAATATTGTCCGGCGAACGCACGAACGCCATCCGCCCGTCGCGCGGGGGGCGGTTGATGGTCACGCCGGCATCCATGAGTTTCTGGCACAAGGCGTAAATGTCGTCGACCTCGTAGGCGAGATGACCGAAATTACGGCCTTCGCCGTAGTTTTCCGGATCCCAGTTGTAGGTAAGCTCGACCTGGGCCGCTTCGTCGCCGGGAGCGGCAAGAAACACGAGCGTGAATCGGCCCTGCTCACTTTCCTTGCGCTTCTGTTCGACAAGCCCCAGCAAGTCGCAGTAGAAATTGAGTGAAGCGTCGATATCCGTGACCCGCACCATCGTATGGAGGTATTTCATTGCCTTGCTCCGTGTTCGGCTTGACCTCACAATGTTCGGCTATCGCAACCCGGCGGGCAACCTGATTCCGTGAACGGCATTCGCACCATTACCCTCGACCTCGATGACACCCTCTGGGCGATTCACCCCGTCATCCACCGGGCAGAGTCGCGCCTGTACGAGTGGCTCGGGGAAAACTACCCACGCATTACCGGGATGTTCGAGCGCGGGGATATCCGGGAGATACGGAAACGCGTCGCGAAAACCCATGCGAACATGTCACATGACCTTACGTTCCTGCGGCGTGTTGTCCTGACAGAAATCGCCACGGCTGCGGGCTATGCCGATTTCCTTGTGGACGAGGCCTTCGCCGTGTTCGACGAGGTGCGCAATGACATCGAGATGTTTCCCGAAGCGCGGCCGGCGCTGCAGGCGCTGCGCAAGCGCTACGTTCTTATCGCCGTGACCAACGGCAACGCGGATCTCGCCAGGATCGGGATCGACGATCTGTTCGACGGTCACGTGAATGCAGCGAAGGCCGGTGCGGCGAAACCGGATCGGCCGATTTTCGACGTAGCGGTCAAGGCGGGCGGCGCCAGTGCCGCGGAAACCCTGCACGTCGGCGATCACCCGCTGTACGACGTGCACGGTGCGCGTGAGGCCGGTCTGCGCACGGTCTGGGTGAATCGCAATGGGGACGAGTGGCCCGAGGATTACGCTCCGGCCGATGCCGAAGTGGCGCACGTCGGCGAGCTGGAGACCTTGCTCGGCCATGATTGAACCGACGTTGCCGCTGATCATCTACATCCCCGGGATGCTGCCCAAGCCCGAGCCCGTGCAGCATGAGGCGGCACTTCTGCGCTGCCTGCTGGCCGGTGTGCGGCGTCTGGACGCGGACGTGGCCGATCAGATCGAGGCACACACCGGCGTGTTCGAGCTGGTCTCCTGGACGTTTGATTTCTACCGTGAGCATCGCGACTTTTCGATCGATGCCGAGGCCGTAGACGCCGTTATCGAACAACGTACGGCGAGTGCCCGGGACGTTGCGGAAGCAACATCATGGAAGCGCCGACTGACACGCTGGATCTACACGCTGGGTGACCTGATGCCCTTCCTGATACCGCATGTCGCGAACGAGCGCATGGAAGTGCATCTTCGGGACCTGCGGCGCTACCTGAAGGACGACAACGATATCGCGGCGCATACACGTCGCATGTTGAAGGTCCCGCTGCAGGCGGCCGCGGCGGCCCACCGGCCTGTGCTGTTGCTGGCCCACAGCATGGGATCGGTAATCGCCTACGACAGCCTCTGGGAATTGAGTCACGACGCGCCGGACCGCGCGCGCGTCGACCTGCTGGTCACCATGGGCAGTCCTCTCGGGCAACGCTACCTGCGCAAGCGCGTGATGGGCGCGGGCAAATCCGGCTACGGCCGCTACCCGGCCAATATTCGACGGTGGAAAAACCTCGCGGCGATGGGAGACCTCACGTCGCTTGACCGCCAGCTCGGCAATGACTTTGCCGAGATGCTGGAGTTGGGCCTCGTCGAGAGCATCGAGGACGAGTTGGTCTTTACGCACTACCGCCTGAACGGCGAGCTCAACGTACATGCCGAGTACGGCTATCTCGTCAACGAAAAGACCGCGCACACCATCGTTTCATGGTGGCGCGGTCTCGATACTTCGCTGCAGTCGCCTAGTTTGCGTCCTGGTTCGGCTTGATCACGATATCGATACGCCGGTTGCGAGCGCGGCCGGCGGCTGTCTCGTTGCTGGCAACCGGGTGGGTCTCGCCATACCCCGTCGCGATCAGGCGATAGGTCGGGATACGCATTGCGTTGATCATGTACTGCTGAACCGACTCGGCGCGCTCCTGCGACAGCTTCTGGTTCAGGTCGTCGCCACCGTGCGAATCGGTATGGCCTTCAATAATGATCTCGCTGCGCGGAAAAATATCGATCGCTTTCTCAACTTTGGCGAGCAGGTCGAAGTTCGTCGGCCGGATCTGCGATGCGCCGCTGTCGAAGCTCAGCCCGACAAGGCGCAGAATGACCGTGTCGCCCTGGCGGAAGACACGCGCTTCTTCCGAGCTGAACAGTTTCTCGACCTGTTCGAACTGCTGCTTGACGCGAGCTTGTGCTTCCAGGCGCTGGACCAGCGCGGCACGTTCGGCGGTTGCCCCGCCAAGACGCTCATCGAGCGCTCGAAGCTCTTCTTCCATGTCGGCGATGCGAACTTCGTTCTCGGCCTTTTCCTGTTGCAGGGCTTGCAATTCATTGGCTTGATTTTCGAAGTAAGCCACCAGCTTTGCCGTCAGGGCATCCGGGCCTGCTTCCATGGCGGGTACGATGTCGGCAACGCCGGCAACCTGCCGTAGCGGATCCTCCCACTGCAGGACAAGTTGCTCGGCGGTCAGGTCCTTGTCGCGCACCCTGCGGACAACCTCGGAGAGGTAAATGGCGTGTTTCGCCTCGTAATTTGCCTGCTGCGCCAGGCTGCGGGGCAGGTCGGTGTCGTAACGGTTTTCGCTGAGTTCGCGCTCGGCGTCAGCGAGTAGCTGCTTCGCATTGCCGAGCGTGATTGGCGCATAACGGCCAACACGGGCACGATCGGCGTCAGCCAGCAGGCGCCGAGTCTCGGACAGGTACTGCGCCTTGATCGCAACCAGTTCCGCTTCCCGGTACAGGCTCGTCGCTTCGATGTCCCGGCGCTTGGCGTTCTTGAGGTCGCCGCGTTCCAGAAGACGGATCGCTTCGGCAAACTTGCGTTGCGCCTGAGTCCACAAATCCGTCGACAGGTCGGGTGCGCGCGCGTTGGCCGCGTCCTGGCGACTCTTCATAACCTGTGCGAGGGCCGTGCGAGCAAGGCCTGCCTTCTGGGCAGCCTCGTTCAGGTAGCGCGTGGCATCGGCCGCGTTCGCCCGCACCGTCTCGATATTGCGCCCACGCTCGAGCGCCAGCTCGGCGTCCGTGTAGTCCTTCATGCCGCGCTCGTAGGTGCGCGGGGCCAACAGCTCGGCGTCGGCGGCATCGGCGGCCGCCCTGGCGGCATCAGCCTCCTTGAAAAAGGTATTACGAAGTTCGTCCTGCGCGTAGCCCTGGCCGACAGCCAGCAGCGCCAGCCC
>JAOUNK010000402.1 GCA_029881015.1 Gammaproteobacteria bacterium
GAGCAACACCATGACCGACGTACCCTCGAAGCGTCCCGCCACATCGCGCGGGTGCATGCGCTTGCGTACGACCTCCGCAAACTGCGCGAGGATTTCTTCGGACTGGATAATGCCGACCTTCCTGCGGATTTCGCCGAAGTTATCGGGCTTTATGTAGACGAGACAGTGCGTCCCCGAAGCAGGTTTGCGTTTCAGCCGCTTGGCGATGCGCTCGAGAAACTGCGCCCGGTGGAAAAAAAGCATCGTCGGGTCGCGCTTCAAGGCATCGTGCACGAGCTTGGTGGGCTCTTCGGCCACCTTCAGCTGCGGCGCGATTCGAATTTGTACGCTGGGGCCGTCGTCGAGATCGATCCTGCGAAACTCGAGATGGAGATTTTCGGCCTCGCCTGAGTCTATATGCGCCTTGACGACGAGCTTCTCGTCTTTTTGCCACTTGCCCGCAACGGTTGCGACCAGAGCACCCTTGAGCGCCGCCCGGCTTTCTTTCTCGAAGTAGTCCATGACGGGAAGGCCAAGCAGCTCGTCCTTGCTGGCTATCTTGAACTGCCGCAACCAGGCGTCGTTGACCTCGTTGAAGATGCCTTCCTGGACCAGCGCATAACTGCTGGCCGATGAGGCCATGTGATGCTTCAAGTGTTTCTTGTACTCTCTCGCCGACTGGATCGTGGAATTCAGTGCGCGCTCGACTCGTAGTGCGCGGAGTTCGCGTGTCACGACGGATTGCAGTCGATTCTTTAGGCCCATCGAAACGAGGTCGCAGGCGCCCGAGCGCATCGCTGCTTCGATGTCCGCTTCTTCAGCGCGTTCCTGCATTGCGATGACAGGGATTTCGGGGTTGTAGCGGTCTTTTTGCTTTACGACCTGGCGAATGGTGTCGGCGTAGCGGTCACAATTGAGAACCAGGAGCTCGACCAGTTCGTCCGCCAACGTATCGGCCAGGCGAGTGGGGCTGGCAATCCAGTGACAATGCGCCGCGTGGCCCGCGTCACGGAGTGCACTATTGATCATTTCGACGTCGTCCTGATTCTCCGTCAGGACGGCGATAGAGATACTCTGGCGCCCGTTCAAATCCGAATCCTTGGCAAACCGGGTGATTCCCCGTGATTTCTATATTCTGTTAAGAGTCTTATAGTCTAGACACTGTGGGCGGGGGAGTCCCGAGCCGGAGTTCAAAACCGTGACTTGCATCTAGTTTCGGTGGAATTTGCGGCGAATTCGGGTCGAAAATTCGGCTGGCTTGAGACACCGACTCCGGTATCATAGCGCCTCGCCGCCGATCGGTGGCCAGGTATTCGAGAGCGACAATCATGGCAAATTACAGCACCAGCGAATTCAAGTCGGGCCTGCGGATCATCATAGATGGCGACCCGTACATTATCGTCGACAACGAATTCGTGAAACCCGGCAAGGGACAGGCGTTCAACCGGGTCCGCATCAAGAACCTCAAGACGGGCAAAACGGTCGACAAGACCTTCAAGTCCGGCGAGTCGGTTGAAGCGGCGGATGTCATGGACACGGAGATGCAGTATCTCTACACGGACGGGGAATTCTGGCACTTCATGGTGCCCGATACGTTCGAGCAATACGCCGCCGATGCCAAGGCGGTCGGCGATGCGAGCGACTGGATCACCGATGGGGATGTTTGCGGAATAACGCTGTGGAACAACTCGCCGCTCAGTGTCTCCGCGCCTAATTTCGTGGAACTCGAAATTACCGAGACCGACCCGGGCGTGAAAGGTGATACGGCAAGTGGCGGTGTGAAACCGGCCACGCTTTCGACGGGTGCCGTCGTACGTGTACCGTTGTTCGTCGATCAGGGCGAGACGATCAAGGTCGATACCCGCTCACGCGAGTACGTGTCGCGCGTCAAATAAAGTACTTGCGCGTTTCCTGCAGCGCGCAGAAAGTCTCACACAGCTTTTCAACACCAGCCTGATCCGCCTCGCTGAAGCGGCGCGTAACAGGGCTATCGATGTCGAGCACGCCGATCAGCTGTCCATGTGCCATAAGCGGCACGACCAGTTCGGATCGCGATTCCGCATCGCACACGATATGCCCTGGAAATGCGTGCACGTCGGCGACGCGCTGTGTCTCCAGTGTCGATGCCGCGGCGCCGCACACGCCTTCATCGAGTGCAATACGTACGCAGGCCGGTTTTCCCTGGAACGGGCCAAGAACCAGCTCGTCGCCACGCAACACGTATACGCCAAGCCAGTTGATCTCGCTCAGTGCGTTATAAAGCAGCGCAACGAAGTTGGACGTCGCCGCCAGGGGGTCGAGTTCGCTATCGAGCAGCGCGTGCAACTGGGAATCGAGGAGCTCGTAATCTGTCTTGGTCATGCGTGGGGCTCAAAGGAAAAAGTCACTACGTTGCGTATATCGTCGGTCCTGTCGTGGATCATTTGCAAGCGCTCCAGGCCCAAGGCGACGCCCGCACACGGTGGAAGTCCGGCTTCGAGTGCGGCAAGCAGACGGGTATCGACAGGCCGGATTGCTCGCCCTCGGCGCGCTCGAACCACGTTGTCGACGGCGATGCGTGCGGATTGCTCCCGCGCATCGGTCAGTTCGACATAGCCATTGGCCAGTTCGATCGGACCGAGGAAGACCTCGAAACGATCCGCGACCGATGAATCATCGGGGCAGAGTCGCGCGAGCGCAGCCTGGCTCTTCGGGTAAGCCTTGAGGACGGTGAGCCGGTCCGGCGCGAATCCGGGAATGACGCGCGTCGCAAGCGCCAGGTCCAGCCAGTCGTCTTTTTCCTCACCGAGGGCTGCTACCAGACGGTCGTCCGCCTCCAGGGCATGTGCCAGCGCCGCAGAGTCGGCCAATTCCGGGTCGAGACC
>JAOUNK010000403.1 GCA_029881015.1 Gammaproteobacteria bacterium
TGCGTATGCGTGTGCGGCGGACAAGGGATGTTGGAATATCGACAGACACGTATCCATCGGATTTCGGACACAATGCACGATTTTCGCGGCAGGAAAAAGCAATGCGATCTTGCCGAGATGCCGAAAATTCGCGGGGGTTGTTTCGATGTGCAGACTGGCGTCGTTGGTGTCGGTAGCAATTCTATCCGCTGCCAGAGCAGCTAAGCGAGTCAATTCGTCATTTGTTGTGGTGGGTGTAACTGTCAGGTCGGCAACTGCCATCACTTCGCCGGCGCCTCGAATATCAGGGTGACTGGCGAGGATTTGCTCGGCCAGCGTCGTGCCCGATCTCGGCATGCCGACGATGAATACGAATTCTGAACCACGATCGCCTGGCGGGAAATCCGTTGCAGTAGAGTTCTTGAGGCGCGTGAACAGTCTTTCTTCCGCGCCCTGGTCATACAACTCGAACGTACGTTTTATCGCATGTGCCTTGCCCAGCCACTCGAACTCTTCGTCATATCGTTCAAGTTTCTCGAGCGCCTTTGCGATTCCGTGGGCCAGCAGTGCTTTATCGGCCTGCGCGCTTTTTTCGAACAACGCGACCATATTGGCAATGTCGATGTCGGAGGACCGGTGCTCCTTGAGATGGGCGAGGTGGAAATGCGCGTCGGCAAAATCCGGTTGCGCCCTGATGGCTCGTCCCAATGACGTCGCGGCACTCGAAAAGTCGCCCGTCTGCTCCTGGAGGATTCCGAGGTTTAGCGCCGCGCGCGCGTTCGCAGGATCGCAATCCAGTGCTTCCAAATGAAGGCGCATTGATTCCTGCGGGTCCGTGCATAGAACCGCCACGTCGTTAAGTGCTGCCGACAGCGCCCGCATCGCGGCGTTGTTCGAATCGCTTGCGGCGCAGACTTTGCGGAAGCACCGAACAGCACCTTCTGGGTCGCCATCACCCAGAAGCGCCGCACCCAGGTTGTAAAGGGACTCCGTGTTGTCAGGGCTGAGTTCAAGGGCGGCGCGGATTTGTGCCGCAGACTCGGCAAACCGATTCTGCTGCAGGAAAAGGAGTCCCAGCAGGTTGTGTGCGTCCGAGTCTCGCGGATCCAGGTGCAAAACCTGTTTGTACAGGTGTTCCGCTTCGGCGGTACGCCTGGCCTGGTGCGCGGCGTAAGCCTCGGCAAACAGTATTTCGGACTTTCTGTCGGTCAAAGCGCGTACTTCGGAAGCAATTTAGGACACCAATTATAACTGATTGATATACATAAAAGAAATGTAAATACAAAGACGTCAATAGTGGAAAAAAGCTGTAAATTCCGCGATATTTCCAGAAATTCTTGCATTCGAAGTACAGTTACGCTTAAATCGGGTGCTCGGAAAACTCTTGGATAAGCCGGGATTCCTGGCCTATCTAGCTGACATCAGGGGGAAGCTAATGTCCGACTCAAAATCTGCCCGCCGTAACGCTATCGCGCTCGCCGTTGCCACCGCTTTATCGAGCGGAGTATCTACGGCCATTGCACAGGACGACAACAGCGCAATCGAAGAAATCATGGTTACCGCGACCAAGCGAGAGGCCAGCATCCAGGATATCTCGATCGCTGTTACGGCCATCGATGAGCAGGCCATTAAGCTCGGTGGAATCACCGACGTTTCGCGCCTCGAACATCTCGTCCCCGGAATGCGCTTTGGTCAATCGGGCCACGAGGCGCGCATTGCCATGCGCGGTACTCGCACTAACAACGTTGGCACCGAGGCCGAGCAGACGGTAGGTATCTTCGAGGATGGCGTGTATGTCCCGACAACGACCCAGGCGATGGGCGCGTATGTGGACGTCAGTCGAATCGAGGTCCTTCGCGGACCGCAGGGTACTCTCTACGGCCGAAATACGTTCGGTGGCACAATTAACATCATCACGAACCAGCCGGAGTTTGACAGCGCCTACGGCCGCGTATCCGCGCTGTACGGCGACTACGATCGTGTTCGTCTGGAGGGGACGCTGAATGTCCCGCTCAGCGATAATTTTGCGTTTCGTCTCGCGGTCATGGACGACCAGCATGACGGCTACATCAAAAATACATTTCAGCCGGGTACGGGCGATGACCTGAATGATGAGGACATCACGTTTGTGCGTGCATCGTTCCGCTGGGCTCCGACAGACAGTCTTGACCTGACGCTACGGCACACGATTTCCGATCGCAGCACCAATGGCAACGCGATCTGGGGATATCAGCAGATTGGTGGTCACGTTGGCGGAACCTATCTGCCCGGACACCAGTACGCCCCGGGTGACGCATCAGCGAATTTCGACCAGGGGCCCTGGGAGGTAAGTCGTAACCTGCCACAGAATGCGGACATCGAAAGCTCGGGGACGACGTTGACGGCGTCCTGGGATGCAGGTCCGGTTATCGTAAAGGCCATCGGGAACATTACCGATTTCGAGGGCCAGCAGAACTACGATCCTGATTACAGTGATGGCGGCCCGATTGATGAGGTTGGCTTCACGGGCTGGGACTCGGAGCAGGATACGACTTCATTTGAACTGCAAGTGGTGTCGAACAACGACAGCAGCGTCGAGTGGATGCTCGGGTACTACTATTACGATCTGTCGGCCAACTGGAACTGGCTTGAGTACGAGGGTGGTGCACCCGCAACCCCGCACTGGGATCGCGAGGGCGACTACAAGTCCGATTCCAGTGCTGTATTCGCCAACGCGACGTTTTCGGTAAGCAATCGGGTTCGGCTTGTCGCCGGCCTTCGCTACCAGGAAGACACAAAGACCGAGAAGGACCAGCTGGACTGGAGCGTTTTCCCCCCGGTTCAGGACGTCGGCACAGCACGCAAGGAAAGCTGG
>JAOUNK010000404.1 GCA_029881015.1 Gammaproteobacteria bacterium
CGGCAGGGGGTCTGAGGACGGCGACTGTGGTCTGGGGAGTTCGAACGGGAACGTACTTCCTACCTAGGTCCGGCTGCACTGCGAATGGTGGGGGGGGGCGCTGAGGTGCTCATCAGAAGCTTGATCATCGTTCGAGATAGGCGACTCCGGCAGTGCTCAGCGCGACAATTCAGATTGATTTCGGAACTAGAAAGCGACCGGCGCCGCCCAAAGGGGGCAGGGCGACGCCGGTCGTGAAGGACTAACCAGGAAATGATTGCGTTGTGAGCCAGTCGGCCAGGGATTGTTTCGGACTGACTTAATCGCCTCCCAGTAAATAAGTCGCTTCAAGTGCATGATAGCTCGCGTAGAGTGACGGCCCGGTGTTTTTCGGGAACCCTTTTCTCACGCCGGAATGTTGCAATGGGTGGCTAGCGTTTCAGATTCATGGCGACCCGGATCATCTCTTCATCTGAAGGCAGCAATCGGGGACCCTTCTCCGCCAAAGACTGGGGACTCTTCCTGTCGGTGGCGCTGATCTGGGGATCGTCGTTTCTTTTCATCTCGATCGCACTGACTGACTTTGCGCCGGGGCTGATTACATGGTTGCGCGTCGTTTCCGGCGCGGCGACGCTGGCGTTTGTGCCGCGGGCCCGCAGGCCAGTCCTCCGAGATGATTGGCCCAAGCTGATCGCCTTGTCGTTCTTGTGGGTGGCGATCCCGTTCACGCTCTTCCCACTCGCCCAGCAGTACATCAACTCCGCGGTGACTGGCATGCTCAACGGCGCTACCCCGATCTTCGCGGCGTTGTTTGCCAGCCTGCTTCTGAAACGATGGCCCCGAATCGCTCAGGCCGGCGGCCTGGTTCTGGGTCTTGCCGGCTTGGCGTTGATTTCGATCTCGACCGGAGGTCAGGGTGATACCGCCTGGTATGGCGTCGTGATGGTCCTGGTTGCGACGCTCTGTTACGGCATATCGATCAACATCGCCGCCGGCCTCCAGCAGAAATACGGCGCGCTACCCATCATGTCGCGGATGCTGGTTTTGGCGACCGTATGGGTGTCCCCGTTCGGGATTATCTCGCTCTCCGAGTCGTCGTTCTCGCTTGCAGCATTTGGATCGGTTCTCTTTATCGGCGTGGCCGGCACCGGCCTGGCGTTCCTGATCATGGGGACACTGAGCGGCAGCGTCGGGCCGACCAGGGCCTCGTTCATCACGTACCTCATTCCAGTCGTGTCGGTTGTTCTCGGAGTGGTGTTCCTGTCGGATCAGGTCACGACGCTGGCCCTTGTCGGGATCGCACTCGTGATCTTTGGAGCGATCCTGGCCTCGCGGCGCGAGCAGTAACACCGCTAGGTTCCCCTTATGGCCCACATTGATTCGGTTCGGGTGCGCTGGTCGGAAGTAGACCCGTACAACCATTTGAACCACGCCTTGTATTTGACGTTCTTCGAGCAGGCCCGCATCGATGCTTTGGCATCGATCGGTTTTTCGATGGGTGAACTCCAGGCGCTCGGCTGCCAGATCGTCGTAACTGAGGTCAACGTGAAGTTCCTCAAATCGGCGTTGGGTGGCGATGATGTGCGAATCGAAACGGAGATGATCGAAACCCGCCGGGTCAGCACGAGCTGGCGCCAGCGCATGTACCGCGACGACGAGCTGTTGGCAACGATCGAGCTGACCGCCGCTATCACCGATCTTGATGGCAAACCCCGGCGGCTTCCCGATGGGTTCGATGAAGCACTCGGCACAATCGCCGGCGCTCACCCCTCCGGTTAGTCGAACTCACGCCCCACTGACGATCACCATTTCGTTACCTTCGGGGTCGGCGACCCGCCAGCGACCGCTCGACTCCTCAAGGAGCCGGCCACCGGCGGCGATGGCTGTGGCGAGACGGGTTCGGGCGAGGTCGGCCGGCACCGCAAGCTCGAAGTGGATGCGATTGCGCTGCTGACGCCGCTGCGTGTCCGAGGCGTCCAGCTGCTGGAACACCATCACCGGGTTGAGTCGCCGGGGGTCGTAGATGTCGCTGACTCCAGACCTCTGGTCCGGGGTGTAACCGAGCGCGGCGACCCAGAACGCCCGGACCGCGGCCACGTCGGCGGCGTCAAGGAAGAGTTGAGCGAAGCGCGCTAGCCCCAGATCCGGTGTGGCTCCGAGTTGGCGGGCAGCCGCTTGTAGCTCTTCGGCGAGGTCAGCGAAGTCGGTGTTCAGGCCGTGCGCGGCGGCTTCCCATTGGTCTTTGCCGCTATCGATGATCACGAGTCCCGGGCGTACGTCGACGAGTAGCGGAAAGCCAGCGGCGTCGGCTAGCGCGGCAGTTGCGGCGGCCAGGTCACGTTGCTGTTGCGGCGAGGTGGTGCGGTAGCAGGCCATGGCGCTGAACACCGCCTGCCAGTCGGCGGTCCGGCTTGTGTCGCTGAGCGCGTCGCCCGGCACCAGGTCGACCTCATTACCTTCGGGGTCGGTTAGACAGACCCCGTACGGCCCGGTGGCCTCACCGAGGTCGGCATGCTCGACCGCGCCAGCCGGGCGCACCACGTCGAGGTGGATGCGGTTTCGCAGCGGTCGTGGCTCCGTCGACGGCAGGATCCGAATCGTGGGGTCGCGTAGCAAGGGATCTGCCAAACCGGCGTCTCTCGGGGCGTAGTCGAAAACCCGCTGCCAGAACCGACTCGTCTGGGCCGGGTTGGCGGATTCGAGCACGATGCTCAGGTTCTGAAGAACGGTGGGATGGGCGGCCAGCCCGAGATCTCGCGCCGCCGCCGACACCGACCCGGCGAGTGCGTGCGAATCGAGGCGCACCCGGACGCCTGTCGGTCGC
>JAOUNK010000405.1 GCA_029881015.1 Gammaproteobacteria bacterium
AGCAATCTCCCGCTTCCTGGCCGGTGACAGCGTCGGCCTCTGGCGGTACTGCCGACTTGCGCACCTCTGCGACCGTGACCACTTGGGCACCGTGTACCTGGTTCAGGAAGCGCATGCCGTCGGGCAGCGCATCGGCCGTCGCCGTTTTCAGGCTTGTGCCCGCGACGACGTTCGCGGGTGCCGGCCACTCCGGCCTGATAATGTCGTCACTCACGTTGCATATCGTCCCGGAGAATCGCCAGCAGGGCTTGAAAATCGCCAGGTGGAGGAACCTCGAATTTCACGACCTCACCGGATGTCGGGTGTTCGAACGCGAGGCTCGACGCATGCAGAGCCTGGCGCTTGAAACCGCGCAGCATGTCGATAACCGGCTCGCTTGCGCCCTTGGGTAATGCCAGCCGGCCACCGTAGACCGGGTCACCGACCAGCGCATGCCGGCGCCACGCAAAGTGGACGCGAATCTGGTGCGTGCGACCCGTTTCGAGTTTCACACTTATATAAGTGAACGCGCGGAAGCGCTCGAGAACCTTGTAGTGCGTAATGGCGGGCTTACCGTCCTGCTGAATACTCATGCGTTTGCGGTCGACCGGGTGGCGGCCGATGGGTTGATCGATGATCCCGCCACCGGTCAGCACGCCATTGCAGACAGCCAGGTAGTTCCTGGCTATTTCTCGATCAGCGAGTTGTCGAACCAGCGCCGTGTGGGACTGCAGGGACTTGGCCACGAGCAACAGGCCCGTGGTGTCTTTGTCGATCCTGTGGACGATACCCGCCCGCGGCACTTCCTCGAGCCGGGGTGCGTGGTGCAACAGGCCGTTCATCAACGTTCCACGAGGGTTGCCGGCGCCCGGGTGCACGACCAGTCCGGCGCCCTTGTTGACCACCAGCACATCGTCGTCCTCGTACACGACGTCCAGCCGCATGGGTTCCGGTGCTGCCCGAACCTCGGCCTCCGCCCTGGGCTCGAGAATGACGGTCTCGCCGCCCGCCACAGGATCGCGCGGCCGCTTTGGTCCCCCATCAACAGTGATGGCACCAGCCAGGAACCACTCTTTCAGGCGACTGCGCGAATACTCGGGAAACATCCTGGCCAGCGCCTGGTCCAAGCGCATACCGGCCAGCTCTTCGGGGACGGCTAATTTTTGTCTTTCGGAGTTCATGACTACCGATCAGTTTACGGTATACTCGCCGACCTTGAACGCCCCAAGCCCGACAAATATGAGATTTGACCTGCGCCATTTTCGACTCCTGCTGATCGCCCTGCTGCCGGCGGCGCTCTTTGCCTGTGCCAGCAACGAAGAACAGCAGAGCGAGGTGCAAAACATCACCGAGGCCTATGAAATGGCCCAGACGGCCGTCAAGCGCGGCAATTATCGCCGGGGCATCCAGATATTCGAGGCGATCCAGGCACGCTACCCGTTCAGCGACCTTTCTCGCCAGATCCAGCTCGAGCTCATGTACGCCTACTACAAGGGCGGGCAGCGTGAGGAAGCGATCGAGGCCGCGGACACCTTCATGCGCGAGAACCCGATTCACCCCAGGGTCGACTATGCGCTCTACATCAAGGGCCTGTCCTATTTCGAGGACGGTCCGGGCATCCTGGAACGGTGGTTCAGAAAGGGCGTAACGCAGCGTCCGCCGAAAGATGCCGATCTTGCCTATTCCAGCCTGCGTCGCCTTGTCGAGCGTTTCCCGGCAAGTCAGTACGCGCCGGACGCCGAACAGCGCATGATTGCGATCAAGAATCGCATGGCTGACTACGAGAATTACGTGGCCGACTACTACCTGCGCCGCGGCGCTTACGTAGCCGCGCTGAATCGTGCCAAGGGAGCGCTGGAAGCCTACAACGGGGCATCCGGCAATGCGCTGTCCCTGCACATCATGGCAACCGCCTACGACAATCTGGGGATGACCGAACTGGCTACGGACACGCGCCGCGTCCTCGCCGAGAACTTCCCCGACTTTTCAGCGGGATCGTAACTTACGGGAAGCGATAGCCCGAGGTGATCGGGTAGCGCCAGTCGCGCCCGAACGCCCTGCTGCTGATCCGCACGCCCGGTGGCGCCTGCCGGCGCTTGTACTCGTTGCGCTTCACCATCTCCAGCACACGGATGACGATCTTGCGGTCGTAACCGAGTGCCGCAATTTCCGCAACGGAGAGGTCCTTCTCAATAAACGCTTCAAGAATGGGATCGAGTACATCGTAGTCCGGCAGTGAGTCCGTATCTTTCTGGTCCGGGCGAAGTTCGGCCGAGGGCGGGCGCGAAATGACGCGCTCGGGAATCGCCTCGCCGAGCGTATTGCGATAGCGCGCGAGTTTGAATACCAGTGTCTTGCTGCAATCCTTGATGGGCGCGAAACCGCCTGCCATGTCGCCATAGAGTGTGGCGTAGCCCACGGCCATCTCACTCTTGTTACCGGTCGTCAGCAACATCCGCCCGGTCTTGTTCGACAGTGCCATCAGCAGCAGTCCGCGGCAGCGTGCCTGGATATTCTCCTCGGTGGCATCGGGTTCGGTGTCGCCCAGTATCGGCCGCAGTTGCCTGATGGTTGCCTCGTACATGGGCTCAATGGGTATCACGTCGTACTGAATACCGAAGGTCTCGGCCTGTTTTGCGGAGTCTTCCTGGCTCATCGTCGACGTATAGCGAAACGGCATCTGCACGGCCCGGACCCTGTCCGCACCAATGGCATCGCAGGCGATCGCGACGACGAGGGCCGAATCGATGCCGCCCGACAGCCCGACGATAACGCCCGGGAAGCCATGGTTCATCACGTAGTC
>JAOUNK010000080.1 GCA_029881015.1 Gammaproteobacteria bacterium
GGGAACTGACGCCGATACAGCCTGCTACCACTGCAGAAGATATCCTGGGCAAGATCGAACGAGAATCAGGCCAGCGCGTGGTGAGAGCATCGGGCATGCGGAGACTCGCTGCTGTGGCGGCAGGCATCGTGATTCTCGGTGTAAGCCTGTTCTTGCTTCTGTTCCCGATTAATACCGTCGAAACTGACAATCAATTGTTCCAGACAGCGACTTCGGGAGGACCGGCGGGCAGCATTGACTACGTCCTGGAGGTGCAGTTTGACGAGCAGGTCAGCCAGGCCGAGCGCGCCAGGATCGCGGCGGAGCTCGAAGGCGCGGTCAAGTGGGCCGTCAACGACAGGGGCGTCTACGAAGTGCATGTAAGGCTTGCTGCACCGAGCCTGCAGGTACTTCAGGAGTACGAAGAACTCACCGGTTCGATTACCGGAGTACAATCGGCCAGGTTTACTGCGCTTCAGTTGCCTGTGAGGTGAAGGCCATGAGGTTGTCCGGGTATTTGCTGGCAATAGTTTTGGTTTCCCTGTCATTGCCTGTTGGGGCAAAGGACTTGCCGGATCCGGAACGAGACATTCTCGTCACTTTTGAAAACGATTCGGCCGCATCGGTGAGCGCGGGCTCCAGTGCCCCGTATTTGCATCGCAAACGCTATGTGATCGCCCAGAAAGTGCGCCGGGATGCCGCGGCGATCAAGAGAGAGTTTTCGCTGGAGGAGATTGAACACTGGCCGATCCGGTCTCTGTCAGTCTATTGTTTTGTTTATCGCGTACCGGAAGGCGCAGATCGGGACACCATCATCGCGACTCTGAACTCCGATGCCCGCGTGGAATCGGCGCAGGCGCTGCAGCGTTTTGAGACGAGTACCGCCAGGACAGGCGGTTATAACGACACCTATGCAAAGTTGCAGTACGGACTGGATGTTCTCGACATCGCGGCGGCGCACCAGGCGACGCAAGGTGCCGGTATTCGGATCGCGATTATTGACAGCAGCATCGATGAGAGCCACGAGGACCTCGTGGGGCGCGTTGGCTTGACTCGGGAGTTCCTGGTCAAGGGCCAGTCTGTCGATCGCAACCATGGCACCGCTGTTGCCAGTGTCATTGGCGCGCGTTCGAACAACGCGGTGGGTATCGTCGGCGTCGCGCCGGAGGCGAGCCTCGAGCTGTATGTGTCCTGTTGGAGCGGTGGCGTCGACAAGCCAGCAGTTTGCGACAGCTTTTCATTGTTGAAAGCTCTTGACGCCATCCTGGAAGACCCGCCACACGTCCTGAATCTCAGCCTGAGCGGGCCGCACGACCCGTTGCTGGAGCAGTTGATTCAAAAAGCTGTTGATGCGGGCGTTGTGGTTGTTGCGGCCGGTCGTACCCATGCCGATCCAGGCAGTGCGTTTCCTTCAAGTATGCGGCAGGTCCTTGGCATCGGGATCGCGCGGACGGATGGATCGACGAGCGGATTACAGAGCGAGGCCTTGTTCGCTCCCGGCCATGAAATCATCGTCGCAGTGCCAACGGATCACTACGACTTCCGTTCCGGCAGTTCCCTGGCCGCTGCACACGTGAGTGGGGTCGTCGCTTTGCTGTTGGCGGTCCGGCCAGACAGCTCACCCGATACCGTCGGCGATATCTTGCGGCAGTCCCAGGCCAGGGACGTACGTTCTATCGTATCGATCAATGCGTGTGACGCACTGAATCTCGCCGGACTACGGCAGCGTTGCCGCAACCAGCCCTGACAATCAGAATGGGACGCGCACGGTAAGGACAAGCCGCGATCTTGCGCGTTCCGGCGTACTGACAATTGGCACCGATCCGTCGGTATCGAAAGCTCGAAGGTCGATGTCGGCCCACTTCAAGGAGGCGGTTACGCCGAGCTGCCAGTAAAGGTAGGTGCTGCCGGTCAGTGCCGATGTGTCGTACCGACCCGCACCGCCCGCAATCGCCCAGGTGTCGCCAATGGGCCACTCCGCGTAGAGTTCGATATTGGTCGTTGAGCGGCCGGAATTATAGAGATCCGGCGAATAGGCAAAGTCGAGCCAGACGCGGTCCCTGAAACTGCCCCCCAGCAAATATTCCACGTAATCGTAGTCGATGTTTCCTGTTTGCCCGGGGTAGTTATAAGACACGATCCCCGCAGATACGCGCCAGGCGTCCGATGTGTCGAGAGAATAGCCGGCGTAGTAATCGACCTCCAGGTCCCTTTGCCGGGTAGGTCCGTTGCTGATGTCGATCGTAGAGCCCCACATGCCCACGTAGAACCCGTTTTCGAAGCTGACCTCGGTGGCTAGTTGCAGTGCCGGACTCCCATCGCTTTGTGTGACACCGCGCCTGACGTAGTCGGTCGTCAGGGCCGCGTACCCACCGAATTCAGCCGCCAATGCGTCCTGGCAAAAGACCGCAAACAGCGCGCAGAGTGGCAGATAGAAATCACGCTTGTTAACAATCCCGTGGGTTTTCATCGGCGCCAGTTTACCTTGCAGCAGCGCCGGCCGGATACCTTTCTGTCGGGTAGGTTCGGGTGGCCCCGACAGAAGAACGGATTGGCGCCGGCCGCCAAAGTAAGCATCTTTCACAATTTTGCGAGCGCGATCCAATACCGATAGTGTCGTCCTGACCGGGTGTTTCTCTGGGGAGGAATCGTGATTCAACCATTGTACTGTTGGCGGCCGTTTGCCGCCGTTCTTGCCTGTCTTTTCCTGCCGCAACTGCTGATGAGCCCACCGGCGCATGCCGGTGCGACAGCGTGGATCTCGAGTCAATCAGGAATATTAACTCCCGGAAGAACCGCGATGGTGGTTTCCCCCTGGTGCGTGTCGGCCTGAACAATGGCGTGGAAGCGTGGTTGCTCATGGACACCGGGTCAACCGGCGGCATTCTTATCGAACGTGTGCTTGCCAAACGACTCGACTGGTTGGGTGCCTACCCGACCATCGAAGAAACATCCGGTGGAGTAATCTCGAGCGGACAGATGGAACGGTTCCGGGTACCGAGCATCCAGTTCGGCCCGTTCGAGATTGCCGATGCATTAGTGTCCGTTCCGGCGAGCGGCGAGTCCCTGAAATATTTTGAGACGCGCACGCCGCTCGGCACGCGAATCGCGGAAAAGGGCGACACCCGCGGAATCCTCGGCTATGACATCCTGAAGCACTTCGTGGTTACTATCGACTACGAGAGTGGGGCGGTGCACGTCTACCCGGGAGAAGAGATACCGGAAGATCCTCCACCCCAGGACGCAGGGGAATAACAGCCGAAAGCGCGCTGCGGTATCAGCTCTTTCTCGACAGGCGCCCGACATCGCGGGCCGCGCCCGTGGCGGCGGAAGTCGTCATGGCCGCATAGGCCTTCAGCGCGGCGCTTACGACTCGATTTCTTGCTGCGGGTTGCCAGGCGGCATCGCCACGCGTTTCCATGGCGGCGCGGCGTTGTTCGAGTTCTGCATCCGACAACCTGACGTTGATCGACCGTCCGGGAATATCAATCGAGATCACGTCCCCATCTTCAAGCAGGGCGATCGCGCCACCTTCCGCTGCCTCGGGCGACACGTGGCCTATCGACAGGCCGGCTGTAGCGCCGGAAAAGCGACCGTCAGTCAGCAGGGCGCAGGCCTTGCCCAGACCCTTGGCCTTCAGGTAACTGGTCGGGTACAGCATCTCCTGCATTCCCGGGCCACCGCGCGGACCTTCATACCGGATGATCACGACTTCGCCGGCGCTGACGTCGTTGTTGAGAATGCCTTTGACAGCGGCTTCCTGGCTCTCAAATATGTGTGCAGGTCCTTCGAAGGTGAGTCGATCGGCGTCGACGCCGGCGGTCTTTACGATACAGCCGTCTTTTGCGATGTTGCCAAACAACACGGCGATACCGCCGTCCTGGCTGTAGGCGTTGTCGACATCCCGTATGCAGCCCTCGGCCCGGTCAAGGTCCAGCGCCGGGAATCGCTTTTCCTGGCTGAATGCCTCGGTGGTACGCACGTTGCCCGGGCCGGCGCGGTAAAAGCGGGATACGTCTTCAGCGTCGTTGCGCCGGACGTCCCACTTTTCTATGCCTTGTGCCATCGTGTCGGAATGGACCGTGCTGCAGTCGCCGTTAATCAGGTCGCGGCGCGCCAGTTCGCCAAGGATGGCGAAGATTCCGCCAGCGCGATGCACGTCTTCGATGTGGAAGTTGGGTGTCGCCGGAGAGACTTTGCAGACATTCGGCACGCGACGGGACAGCTCGTCGATGTCGGCCATGGTGAAGTCGACATCGGCCTCAACCGCGGCGGCCAGGAGATGCAACACGGTGTTGGTCGAGCCGCCCATGGCGATATCGACGCACATAGCGTTGCGGAATGCCTCTTTCGATGCGATCGAGCGCGGCAGCACGCGCTCGTCGTCCTGCTCGTAGTAGCGTTTCGTAATCTCGACGATGCGGCGGCCCGCCTCGACAAACAGTTCGCGCCGATCCGCATGCGTTGCCAGTACGGTGCCGTTGCCGGGCAGCGACAACCCCAGCGCCTCGGTGAGACAGTTCATCGAGTTCGCCGTGAACATGCCGGAGCAGGAGCCACAGGTCGGGCAGGCCGAGCGTTCGATCTGCGCCGCATCGGCTTCGGACATCGAGTCATCGCCGGAGGCTGTCATGCTCGTCACGAGGTCGATCTTCGTGCTGACGTTATCGATGGTCACCATGCCGGATTCCATCGGGCCGCCCGTGACAAAGATGGCCGGGACATTCAGTCGCAGCACGGCCAGCAACATGCCCGGCGTGATCTTGTCGCAGTTCGAGATGCACACGATGGCGTCCGCGCAGTGCGCGTTGACCATGTATTCGACAGAGTCGGCGATGAGTTCGCGTGAGGGCAGGCTGTAGAGCATGCCGCCGTGACCCATCGCGATGCCGTCATCGACGGCGATCGTATTGAATTCCCTGGCGACGCCACCAGCGGCCTGGATCTGTTCGGCGACCAGCATCCCGAGGTTACGCAGGTGCACGTGGCCCGGCACAAACTCGGTGAACGAGTTGGCGATGGCGATGATTGGCTTGCCGAAGTCATCGTCCCCCATGCCGGTGGCTCGCCACAGGCTGCGTGCGGCCATCGCGTTGCGGCCGTGAGTGGTGGTCTTGGAACGATAGTCAGGCATTTGTGAACGCTCTAATGGATAAGGTGAAACAGGACAAGGCCGCCCAGCTTGCTATGACAGCTCGTGCGGCGCAACGAGAATGCCGTCCTCGTCGCAGTAAATCCAGTGCCCCGGCTCGAAACGCACGCCGCCGAACTCGATGACGCCGTCAACCGTGCCGACACCGGCCTTGCTGCTCTTGGCGGCATTGACGCCCAGCGCCTTGGTGCCGAAGTTCATCTTCCCGATGGCGACACTGTCGCGGATGGCCCCGTGGATGACCACGCCGGCCCAGCCGTTCTTCAATCCTTTTGCGGCGATGAGATCGCCCATCAGGGCGGATTCCAGCGAACCGCCGCCGTCCACGACGACGACGGCCCCATTGCCGGGTTCGTCAAGCAGCGCCCTGAACAGGTGATTGTCCCGGTAGCACTGGACGGTCCGAATGGGCCCCGAGAACCGGCGTATCGCCCCGTAGTCCTGGAACTGGGTCGAGCAGGTCTGCGAGATGTCGCCGTGGTCGTCAAAGAGGTCGGCGTTCGCTCGCGTGCTCATACGACGTTGTCCAGTGCCGCCTCGAGACTCGCGACGGTGCGCTCGATATTCTGCAGCTTGTCGAGGCCAAACAGGCCCAGGCGGAACGTCCGGAAATCCTCCGGTTCGTCGCACATCAACGGGACACCAGCCGCAATCTGCAGGCCCGCCGCGGCAAACTTCCTGCCGGTCTGGATGTCCTCATCGTCCGTGTAGGCGACGACGACACCCGGGGCGGCGAAGCCGTCCGCGGCGACACTCTTTATACCCTTGCCGGCCAGCAGCTCGCGGACCCGGCGGCCCAGTTCGACCTGGTCGGCAGCGACGTTTTCGAACCCGTAGGCCTCGGTTTCCAGCAGCGTGTCACGAAAACGGGTCAGCGAGTCGGTCGGCATCGTCGCATGATACGCATGTCCACCGTTCTCGTAGGCCTGCATGATCTGCAGCCATTTGCCGAGATCGCAGGCGAAGCTCGTGCTCGTAGTGCCCTGCATCTTCTCGAGCGCGGCCTTGCTCAGCATGACCAGTCCGCAACACGGTGACGCACTCCAGCCTTTCTGCGGCGCGCTGATCAGGACATCAACGCCGCTCGCCTGCATCTCCACCCAGACGGTGCCCGAGGCAATGCAATCGAGTACGAATATCCCGCCCACCGCGTGGACGGCGTCGGCGACCGCGCGGACGTAGTCGTCGGGCAGGATCATGCCCGACGAGGTCTCGACGTGCGGCGCGAACACGACGTCGGGCTTCTCCGTCGCGATCGTGGCCACGACCTCGTCAATCGGGGGAGGGACAAACGGTGCCTGCGCGCCATCGTGCTGTGGTCGCGCCTTGAGGACGATCGAAGAGGCAGGGATGCCGCCCATGTCGAAAATCTGTGTCCACCGGTAACTGAAAAAGCCGTTGCGAACGACGAGGCATCGCTTGCCCGTGGCGAACTGCCGCGCCACAGCCTCCATGCCGAACGTGCCACTGCCGGGTACGACGACGACCGCATCGGCGGCATAGACCTTGCGCAATGTTTTGGAGATGTCGTTCATCACGCCCTGGAAGGCCCGTGACATATGATTGAGAGAGCGGTCGGTGTAGACGACGGAGTATTCGAGTAGGCCGTCCGGGTCGATATTGGGTAGCAGTGCAGGCATGTTCGGCGGTCGTAGCTCGAGGTGTTTCGGAGCCCTTACTATAGAGCCTCGGTCGGGGAACGGATAGTATGCAGGCCATGAGCCGGCAAGCACTACTTATTGGGGACATCGGTGGCACCAATGCGCGATTCGCGTTGGCGACACACGACAGGGTGGGCTTCGAAAAAGCCCTGACGCTGCAATGCGGGGATTTTTCGTCGTCGGTGGCGGCCATACGTCACTACCTCGACGCGGTGTCGGCAGGAGAGCTGGGTGCTATCTGCCTGGCCGCCGCCGGCCCGGCGATCGACAACGCGATCAAGATCACCAACAACCACTGGAACCTGTCCGCCGCAGAGCTGGCTCGCGAACTGGGCGTTTCGCGCGTGAAACTGGTCAATGATTTCGAAGCCGTTGCCTGGTCGATCCCGCACCTGGGTAATGAATTCCTCGAGTCCGTCGGGCAGGTATCGCACGAAGAACTGCCCGCGGATTCCTTCAGCGTCGCTATCGTCGGACCCGGCACGGGGTTGGGCACGGGCGGGCTGTTAAAGCGCGAGGGCCGGTTGATTCCTGTCGTGGGCGAGGGTGGGCACATCGGGTTTGCACCGAAGTCCAAGGTGCAAATCGACGTACTCGAGGTACTGCGCGAGACGCACGAACGGGTCACGATCGAAAAACTCCTGTCCGGGTCCGGTATCGAGAACATCTACTGGGCAATGCATGCGTTGCGTGGTGAGAAGCGCATTCGACTGTCAGCCCCTGAGATTTTTGCGGCCGCGGAGCAAGGCACCGATGCCGTCGCCGCCGACGCGGCGCAGTTGTTCTTCGAAGTGCTGGGGCAGGTGACCGGCGACATCGTGTTGGTGTTTGGTGCCCTGGACGGCGTTTATCTCGCCGGCGGAATCGTCAAGCGCTATCCGGAAATGCTGCATATCAGCGGGTTTCGGAATGCCTTCGAAAGCAAGGGGCCGCATCGCGGCATGATGGAGCGCATTCCGACCAAGCTCATCACCTACGACGAGCCGGGCCTCCTCGGTGCCGCCTACTGCGCGCTGGAACTCTACCGCAACGCCTGAGCGCGTCGGCCGCCTGGATCACCTCGCCGGTGCGTGGCGCTCCGCCAGGTCGTCCTCGACCTGGCGTATGGTCTCGGACCCGATCCTGTAGAAGAAGATCGAGACCGCACCTGCAATGGCGAGCCCCGCCGGCATGATGCTGAACAGGAAGCGGATGCCGGCCAGCGAGGTTTCCGACTGGACCTCGTTGGCCACGAATCCGAACCAGCCCAGGATGACGCCCGCCAGGCCTGCGCCGAATGCGAGCCCGAGCTTCTGGGCGAACAACAGGCTCGAGAAGATCAGGGCTGTTGTCCGTCGACCCGACTTCCATTCGCCGTAATCTGCCGTATCGGTGTACATGGCCCAGACCAGCGCAGGCGTGGGCCCGATGATGAGTGTCCCAATGCTGTTGATCGCCACCATCAACCAGTACTGATCGGGCGGTGTTACATAGAAAGCGGCCAGCGAGATGGCGTTCAATACCGTCAGTGCGATCAACAGGGTTCGCTTCTCAAAATAGTCGCACAGCTTCTTGGTAAAGGTCGTGCCGATGACCATAGCCAGCAGTCCGAGCGACAGGAAAACGGACGTCTTGTTGAAGATCCAGAAAATCTGCGTGCCGTCATCGCCGACGTAGTACTTGAAGTAGTACAGCAATGAAGCGTTGCGCACGGCGACATTCATGAGCGTGAATATTGCAGCCGCAAACAGGGCGATCCACGGGCCGTTGCGGAACATCGCGGCGAAGTCGAGGCGGAAATCGGTCTTTACCTGGACCGGCTGCACGCGTTCGCGGGTGGTGGCGAAACAGATCCAGAACAGCGCTACCGAGGTGACGGCAAAAAACGCCATGGTGAGCTGGAACCCCAGTGCCTCGTTACCACCGCCAAGAATGTCCTTGAGCGACGGTACAAACGTGCCGATCAGCCAGGCCGCCGAGAACGCGCAAAAGAACCGGTAGCTCGCGACCCTCGTACGCTCGATCGACGAAGGCGAAATCACGCCCATGAGCGCCGAGTAGGGAACATTGATCGCGGTGTAGGCCAGCATCATCAGCGTGTACGTCGCGTAGGCGTAGACCAGTTTTCCGGCATACGAGAAGTCCGGGTTGGCGAACATTGCATAACCGAGAACACCGTATGGAACTGCCACCCAGAGAAGGTACGGCCGGAACTTGCCCCAGCGCGAATTCGTGCGGTCGGCAATCAATCCCATGATCGGGTCGCTGGCCGCGTCCACGATCTTGGTCACGAGGAACATGGTGCCGACTGCGGCCGCCGACAAGCCGAAGATATCGGTGTAGTAGTACAACAGGAAGATGTTGAAGACCTGGAAGAAGAAGTTCGACGCGGTGTCGCCCAGGCCGTAGCCGAGCTTCTCGCGAAACCTCAGCGGTTCAACTGCTGGTGACATGACTCTAGCTCCCTCGTCCGGAGTCAACTATACACTGCCACGCCGTGCTTCGAGCTGCATGCGAACTTCGTGCGCCTTCTCTTCCGTGATCGAATACGAGGCTATCGCCCAGATAGCGATGGCCGACGCGGCAAACGGAATGAACGCGTCGCAGAGTCGCATCAGAATAATCGTCGCCTCGGACTGGCCGCCGCCCAGGTCGACATCGAAACCCGTCGCGACGAGCAGCAGGCCGCCACCGAGAATCGCGGCCGACTGGCCCAGCTTGACAACCCACCAGAAGATGGATCCGAACATGCCCTCACGACGCTCGTGCGTATTGAGCTCGTCCGCGTCCACCACATCGGCCACCATCGACGGCATCAGTGTGAACAGACCGGCAAGGCCGAAGGCCATCAGGGGCGCGGGAATCAGGACCAGCCACGGATTGTCCGGCGTGTAACAAAACCACTTGAGCGCGTAGCCGATCATCGACACGCCCGTCGACACGTAAAATGCCCGGCGCTTGCCGATTTTCGTGGCCAGGAAGGTGACGATACCGATGACGATCAGTGCCGATATGGCCTGCACCAGCCCCGAGTGCCCGACAAACACGGAACCGGCCGCCTGGTCACCCTCGAACACGTAATAAATGATCACGTACGACTGGAAGGCTGCGATAAGGATGAAGCCATTGAAGACGAGGAACGTCGCAACACAGAGCTTGAGGAACGGCTTGAATGAGAGCGCCTTGCCGAAGCCGCGCAGGAAATCCTTGACGACGTGAGCGATACCGCTGCCGCGTTTCTCACCCGCGACGTCTTTCAGCCGCTCTCGCAGGAATATTGCCGGGAGAATACCGAGGCCGACGACGACGACGGCAATGACCATAGCAAGGTAGCCGGCACCCGTGACGACATCGCCAAACCTCGGCAGGTACATGATCGCGAGAAAATAGGGCGTGATCATGTAGGCGATGTTGCCGAAGAAGTTCTGCACGCCCATGAGCCGTGTTCGTTCGTGGTAGTCGGGCGTGAGCTCGTAGCCAAGCGCGACCCAAGGCGTCGCGTAAACGGTATAGGCGAGGAAGAAGATCAGCGATCCGGCGAGAAAATACCAGAAATACCAGCCTTCGCTCTTGCCAGGCGGTAGCTGCCATAACAGCGTGAAAACGACGGCCACGGATATCGCGCCGACGAATATATAGGGACGGCGGCGGCCCCAGCGTGAGCGTGTGTTATCGGAGGTGTAACCCATAATCGGGTCGGTGAGGGCGTCGGTGAGTCTCGGCAGGGCGCCCAACAGGCCGACGAGCGCGGGGCTCATGCCGAGACCGAGGTTCAATACGATCAACATTCGCCCGATCGCGTCGGCAAGCGTGTTATTGACGAAGGC
>JAOUNK010000406.1 GCA_029881015.1 Gammaproteobacteria bacterium
CTCATGTATAATTTGCCCGTAGTATGACGTTGCATTGATTTGCCCGCGCAGAGCCCCGAAATGCGGCCGTAAGGACGGCTTTCAAGGGCTTGAGATGCGGGCAAGCTTTATGCGGATCGGTGCGTTTAAGATCTTCGCTGGGCAAGTGTAGGGAAAACAGATTCTTTATGGCAAGAACCGCTAAAGCCAGGCAACCGCGATCGCGGTTGTCGTCGCAGGTTCATCGGGCCTTGCGCGAGGGTGCATTGTACGTATTCGGTGCGCTGGCGCTGATCCTCTGGTATGCATTATTCACCTACGATGCCGCCGATCCGAGTTTCAATCATGCGACAACCGATGAGACTGTGCGCAACGGGGTGGGGCGAGTCGGTGCGTACACGTCCGACCTGCTGTTCAGCGCCTTTGGTCGACCGGCGTACCTGTTTACGCTCATGGTCTTCTACCTGGGCTGGATGCTGTATCGCGAGCAAAAGACCCAGATCGAGCTGACCAAGCTTGATTTCGGCCTGCGCTTCAGCGGTTTCCTGGCGACGCTGATTACCAGTTGCGCGTTGTCCACCCTGCATTTTTCTTCGGTCGGATTCAATAATTCGGCCGGCGGCGCCGTGGGGAAGATGGTGGGCGAGAGCCTCGAAGGCGTTATGAAACTGCTCGGCGCGAGCACGCTGCTGTTCTGTCTCTGGGTGGCTTCGGTGTCGTTGTTCCTTGGTATCTCGTGGATCAGCGTCATGGATCGCATCGGGCGCTGGTGCCTGGTCGGCTACGAGCGCGCACTCCTGAAAATCGGCGAGTTGCGCGACAAGGCCGAGGGCCGCAAGCAGGCGGCTGCACGCCAGGACATTGTCAAAGTCGAGAAGAAGCTGCAGGCGAATCGGGCGAAACCACGTATTGAGCCGGTCATGCAGGCGCTCGAGCCGAGCGTACGCGCGGAGAAGGAGCGGCAGGTCCCTCTGTTCGAAGCCGCCGCCGCGGGTGAGTTACCGCCATTGTCGTTGCTCGACGATCCCCCAGAGCAGAAGCAGGGCTGGTCGAAGGACTCGCTGGAAGCCATGTCACGGCTGGTCGAGCTAAAGCTCAAGGACTTCGGGATCGACGTCGAGGTCAAATCGGTTTCACCCGGGCCGGTAATTACGCGCTTCGAACTCGACCCGGCGCCCGGCGTCAAGGTCAGTCAGATCGCAAACCTCTCAAAGGACCTTGCGCGTTCACTGTCCGTTGTCAGCGTCCGCATTGTCGAGGTGATTCCGGGCAAATCATTTGTCGGCCTGGAGATTCCGAACGAGAACCGTCAGCTAGTGACCCTCGGCGAGATCCTCAAGTCGCGTGCCTACGATGACATGGCGTCGCCGCTGACGCTTGCCCTGGGCAAGGACATCGGCGGCAACTCGGTCGTCGCGGACCTCGCCCGTATGCCGCATCTGCTGATCGCGGGAACGACAGGCTCGGGCAAGTCGGTCGGCATCAACGCGATGGTGCTGAGTATTCTCTACAAGGCGCGGCCGGAGAATGTGCGGCTGATCATGATCGATCCGAAGATGCTGGAATTGTCGGTGTACGAAGGTATTCCGCACCTCCTGGCCCCGGTCGTTACCGACATGAAAGAGGCCTCGAACTCGCTGCGCTGGTGCGTAGCCGAAATGGATCGACGCTATGCGCTCATGTCCAAGCTGGGCGTGCGCAATATCGGCGGCTACAACCGCAAGGTCAGGGATGCCATCGACGCGGGCGCGCCGCTCAAGGATCCGACTTTCAGACCGCCGGAAATCTTCGACGAAGAGAAACCTATCGAGCACCCGACACTGACGCCGTTGCCGTTTATCGTCGTCGTCATCGATGAGCTCGCCGACATGATGATGATCGTGGGCAAGAAGGTCGAAGAACTGATTGCGAGACTTGCGCAAAAAGCCCGTGCGTCAGGCATCCACATGATCCTCGCGACACAGCGACCGTCGGTCGATGTGATCACCGGTCTGATCAAGGCCAATGTGCCGACGCGCATTGCATTTCAGGTTTCCGCGAGGGTCGATTCGCGGACGATTCTCGATCAGCAGGGCGCCGAAAACCTGTTGGGCCACGGCGATATGCTGTACCTGCCGCCCGGAACGTCCCTGCCGGTGCGCGTGCACGGTGCGTTCGTCGCGGACAACGAGGTGCACTCGGTTGTCCGGCACCTGAAAAAAACCGGGTCACCTCGCTATATCGATGAAATTCTCGAGGGTCCGTCGGGTCCAACCCCAGGACTGGTCGGTATCGACAAGCCGTCACCCGATAGTGTTGACGCTGAGCAGGACCCGTTATACGACGAGGCTGTACAAGTCGTGATGGAGACCCGGAAAGCCTCGATTTCAGGCGTCCAGCGGCGCCTGAAGATCGGCTACAACCGTGCGGCACGCATGGTGGAGTCGATGGAAGCGGCCGGCATGGTGGGTCCGCTGCAGCCAAACGGGACGCGCGAGATACTCGTGCCGACCAACCCGGCTGACGAATAGGCGCACCCGGGAATAGCTCAAGGATTAGCGTGTGATAAACAAGACAACTTCCCTGCTGGCATTTCTTCTTATGGGCCTGGCAAGCCAGTCGGCGCAGGCACAGGCGAGGGCCGACGAGGTCGGCGAACAGCTTGTCAACGATTTCGTCAATAACGTCATCACGCTGCAGGGGCGCTTCGAGCAGTCGCTCATCGATGCCGGCGGCGCTGTTGTCGAGCGCTCGAGCGGCACACTCGAGATCGCACGGCCCGGGCGTTTCCACTGGGCCTACGCAGAACCTTA
>JAOUNK010000407.1 GCA_029881015.1 Gammaproteobacteria bacterium
CGAACTCGGCTTCACCTCGATCGACGTACCCAGGCGTCACGGGGGGCTGGAATTACCCATGGAATGCCAGGTCGCGATCTGGGAGCAACTCGGCCGTGTCACCAACGCGCTGTCCTGGTGCTTCCCCGAGGCGCAGTCATGGATGTTCGAGGCCTGCACGGAAGACCAGTTGCAGAAGTACATCCTGCCGATGACGCGCGGCAAGCATAAGGAGTGTTACGCGATCACGGAATCGGGGCCGGGATCCGACGTGTCGAGCCTTAATGCAACGGCGGTACGCGACGGCGACGACTACCTGCTCAACGGCGAAAAATGGTATGTCACCAGCGGCAATCTCTCGACGTTCATGTGGTTCCAGGCGAAGCTGCCCGACGAAGAGGATGAGGCGTTGTTTCTCGTCGATACCACTGCGCCGGGGATCGAGATCATCGCGAACCCGAAATTCAGCCACACCTACGCATCGCATCACCCGACTTACCGGTTCAGGGACGTGCGTGTACCTGCGACACAACGGGTCGGCGAACCCGGTGACGGCATGGCCTATACACATAGCTGGTTTCGTCACGAACGTCTCATGATCGGCGCTCGCAGTTGCGGCGCCATGGCGCGGCTCATCGAGGAAGCCATGGCCTTCGCCAACGAGCGCATCGTCGATGGCGCCCCGTTGAGCGAGAAACAGGCGATCCAGTTCATGCTCGCGGACTGCGCAACGGAACTCTACGCCGCACGCCTGATGACCTACGACGCGGCCAGGTCCAGCGACCTGGGTGCCGACGTCAAGTCGCAGCACAGCCGTTGCTCCATGGTGAAGCTGTTCGTATCGGAGGCCGCGAACCGCGTCGCCGATCGCGCCGTGCAGATCTTCGGCGGCCGCGGCTACATGCGCGAGAACGTGGCCGAACGCTTCTTCCGTGAACTCCGGGTCGATCGCATTTGGGAAGGCACGAGCGAGATACAACGGCTTATAATCGCTCGATCGCTGTTGAAGCGCGGCCTGGACGGCATGTGACGAAAACCGGAATCATCCTCGCGAGCTGCCTGGCTGCGGCCATAGCCCTGGGCGCCTGTGCCGACACAGCGGATGAGGATGCTACCGGGCAGAATGTCATCAACGTCTATAACTGGGCCGACTATATCGACCCGGCAGCCATCGCCCTCTTCGAGGCAGAGACCGGCATCAAGGTCAACTACGATACCTACGATTCGTCCGAGGTCCTCGACGTCAAACTGCTGACCGGCAGCAGCGGGTATGACGTCGTCATGCACTCCAACCGCTTTTCGACGCGCCTTGCCCCCATCGGGGTCTACGAAAAACTCGACATGAGCCGCTTCACTAACCTCGGGAACCTGGATCCGGACCTCGCGGCACGCATCGACATCTTCGAGCAGGTCAGGGGCTACTACGTTCCGTACCACTGGGGAACGACCGGTTATGCCTGGAACGCCGAGCTGGTGCGCGCGCGGCTTCCCGATCACCCGATGGACAGCGCCGACGTAATCTTCGACGCAGAGATCGTTGCGAAGCTCGCCGATTGCGGCGTCAGCCTTGTCGACAGCACGACGGACCTCTTCCCGATGACGCTTGCCTACCTGGGCCGGTATCCCGGAGCATTCGACGAGGACAGCGTCAACGCAGTGGCGGACACCCTGCAGTCCGTCCGGCCGCACGTTCGATACTTCAGCAACACCAAGATGATTTCGGACCTGCCGAACCGGGAGGTGTGCGTTGCGATGAGCTGGTCGGGCGATTACGCCGTCGCCAGGGCACGGGCCAAAGAAGTCGGCCTGGATATCGACGTGCGTTACACGATGCCGAAAGAAGGATCCGGGCTCTGGGTAGACGGCCTGTATATCCTCTCGGACGCGCGTCACAAGGACAACGCCTACAGGTTTATCGACTTCCTGTTGCGCGCCGACGTTGCTGCCATGAACGCTGCCGAAACGTACTACGCGAACGCGAATCGCGCGTCATGGGCGTTGCTCGATCCCAAGATTACCGGCGACCCGGCGATCTATCCGAGCGAAAAAGACTGGGAGCGTATCTACGCGGTACCGCTGCCGTCGCCAGCGGAGGATCGCAACATGACGCGCGCCTACGCAAGGATAAAGAGCGGCCTGTGAAGGACTTCATCCACATACGGGGCGTCACGAAGAAGTTCGGGGATTTCGTTGCCGTGGATAACGTCGACCTCTGCATCGAAAAAGGCGAACTGTTTTCGATCCTTGGCGGCTCGGGCTGCGGCAAGACGACCCTGCTGCGCATGCTGGCGGGATTCGAAACCCCGACCTCGGGCACGATCGAGATCGACGGCAAGGACGTCACTGCTCAGCCGCCCTATGAACGCCACGTCAACATGATGTTCCAGTCCTACGCGGTCTTCCCGCACATGTCCGTGGGAAAGAACATCGCTTATGGCCTGTACAAGGAAAAAACCCCGAGAAAGGAGGTCGTGAGGCGCGTCGACGAGATGCTGGAGCTCGTGCAGCTTACGGAGCTACGCTCACGCAAACCGGACCAGCTATCCGGCGGCCAGCGCCAGCGCGTCGCCCTCGCCCGCGCTCTCATCAAGCGGCCGAAAGTCCTGCTCCTCGATGAGCCGCTCGCGGCGCTGGACAAGAAGCTCCGTGAGCGCACCCAGTTTGAACTCATGAATATCCAGGACGAGCTCGGCATCACCTTTGTCGTCGTTACGCACGACCAGGAAGAGGCGATGACCCTGTCGTCACGAATCGCCGTGATGGACCGCGGCCGCTTCCAGCAGGTCGGT
>JAOUNK010000408.1 GCA_029881015.1 Gammaproteobacteria bacterium
CTGGATCGATGACGCCGGTCTAGCTGCCCAGGTTGCCGAGCTCATCTCAGGCGGTCGCGTGGTGGTAAAAGGGCACTTCACCTTCGCCGGGTACGACCGGGACAAACCCGCGACGGCGAGCATACGTAAGTGTCTCGAGGAGGCGGGCTGTTCGGTGGCGAATGCGCCGACGCCCGATCGTTCCGCGAGACCGCAACTTGTCGCGTACGACACCGCGGACGCCGAGCTTCGTGCCGCGGGGGCGTGGGCTAGAAAGCGACTCGAGCGCGATCCGACGCAACGAGTGGCGATTGTGGTCAACGGACTGGAGCGCGATGCGAGCCGCATGGCGGCGCTCGTGCGCGAAGGCCTCATGCCCGGCTATCGCCTGGGTCCGAGGCACCTGGCTGACGCCCTGAACGTTTCGTATGGCCGCAAACTGGCAAGCTATCCAGTGGTGTCAATCGGCCTGCTCTGGTTGCGCTGGTGCGTCAGGGATCTCAGGGCGGCAGAGGTATCGCAGCTGCTCAGGTCGCCTCTTGTCGTGGCGGGCTCCGGTGGCGGGCGAGCGCGACTCGAGCTGCGCTTGCGCAGGCTTCCGGACCGCAACTGGTCCCCATCGATGATCACCTCGGCATTGCGTGGCAGGGAAGAAGCGCAAGATGCGTCGGAGTGGCTGCAACGTGTGGCCGCGATTACGGGTATCCGCCGGGACCTGGAAGCTTCTGCCTCACCGGCACACTGGGCAGTGAAGATCGACGAGTACCTCAAGGCGGCGGGCTGGCCCGGCAAGCAAAGGCTGGGCAGTGCGGAGTTCCAGCTTGTCAATCGCTGGCGCGAACTGCTGAACGAGTTGGCGCGCATGGATCTCGTCAGCTCGCGTATGTCGCTCGAGACGGCACTGAACCAGCTTGACAGCATGGCGGCAGACACCGTCTTTCAACCCGAATCAGAACACGCCTGCGTGCACCTGATGGGACCGCTGGAGGCATCCGGGCTTGAATTCGACGCCCTGTGGCTCACAGGCGTTACGGCCGCGCAGTGGCCCCCGGCCGGCAACGCATCCGTGCTCGTGTCGCGGCGCCTCCAGGAGGAAGCCGGCATGCCCGACGCCGTCCCGGAGGACACGATCGAGTATGCTCGACGCTTGCTCATGCACCTTTGTGTGGCCGCACCTGACACGGTGTGCAGCTACCCGCGTACCGAAGATGACGCCGAGCAGATGCCCAGCGACCTGTTGCCGGAGCACACGGTCGGCGAACCCGACGCCGGCGCGGATCCCGGCCTGTTCGCAGCCACCATTGCGGGTACCGAACAGCTTCGGAACGTTGCGGATCGCGTGCCGCCAATCGGTCCTGGCGAACGGCTCTCGGGCGGTGCCGGGACCATCCAGAATCAACTGAGCGACCCGATTACGGCGTTCCTTTGCGGCCGACTCGGTGTCAGGCCGCTCGATGAGCAGGCAGACGGCTTACCGGCCTTGCTGCGTGGCAACCTGATTCACGATGCGCTTTACCAGCTCTACTTCGACAAACCATCGCGCGACGAACTGGCAAGCTGGACGGATGCCGGGCAGAGAATTGCGCGCGCCGTCGATTTCGCGTTCTCGCGCCATGAGCGCGATGCTGACCGCGTATTGCTGGCATTACTGGCAATGGAGCGCAAGCGGGTTGCGGGACTGCTTCGTGATTTCCTGGCGATCGATGCGGCGCGTGACGCCTTTGTTGTCGCCAGCGTCGAGCGCAGCGTCGAATTTGCAGAGGCAGGGGTGCGACTCAACCTGCGCGTCGACCGCATCGATCGCATGAGTGATGAGCGTATCGCAATTCTCGACTACAAGACGGGCGCCGAGAAGAAGCTGCTGACATCCAGTGGCTCGCCGAGGGAGATTCAACTGGTGGCGTACGCGTGCGCTGTCGAGGAACCCGTGGCGGCACTGGCACTCGTCAATGTCGACTCGCGAACGATAGGGTTCAACGGCGCGGGCATGGGCTATACAGACCCCGACGAATGGCCGGCGCTTCTGGCAGGCTGGTCGGATACCGTGCGCAGAGCGTGTGAGGAACTCACCGCGGGTGACGTACGGATCGACCTGACCCAGGCATTGGCCGATGCCAGGCCCCTGAACCTGCTCACACGGTTCACGGAGTTGCGCAATGACCTCTGAGCAACGCCTGCTCGACGACGACTTGGCCGCACGCCAGGATGCTCTGGATGAAACCCGTTCGTTCATCGTGCAGGCACCGGCCGGTTCCGGCAAGACCGAGCTCTTGATCCAGCGCTATCTCCGTCTGCTGTCCTGCGTTGACGAACCGGAAGAAATCATCGCTATTACGTTTACACGGAAAGCCGCCGCGGAGATGCAACATCGCGTCCTGGCTGCCCTGCGGCGGGTGCAGCGCGATGCTTGGCCCGAGCAGGCGCATTTGCAGCGCACCGCGGAACTGGCCGCGGCGGCCCTGCAACGCGACGCCGCACGAGGGTGGGACCTTCTCGCCAATCCACGACGCATGCGGATCCAGACCCTGGATTCGCTGAACGCGTCGATAGCGCGCTCCCGGCCGATCGCCGCGCCGGCAAGCGCAAGTGGCGTGCGGATCGTGGTCGACGCGGAGCTCATCGCCCTGCATCGTGCCGCGGCGACGGCAACGCTCGACTACGTGGCAATGGATGGCCCCGCGCACGAGGTCGCGACCGAGGTCCTCGGGCACCTGGACAACAACACCGGCATCTACGTCGACTATGTCGCACGCATGCTCGGCACCAGGGACCAGTGGTTGCCG
>JAOUNK010000409.1 GCA_029881015.1 Gammaproteobacteria bacterium
GCTGGCGTATCGAGGTCGTCGAACTGGCCGCTGCCGACCGCCCAGAAGAATGCCCACACGGCAGCGCCGAGCAGGAGCAGAGCGAGGGGAATCAGGACATAGAGAATGGACATGGCTTACTCGAAGTGGTTGAGTCGCAATGCGTTCAGCACCACGACGAGAGAACTCGCGCTCATACCGATAGCGGCCAGCCAGGGTGGTACGAATCCGGCCGCAGCCAGTGGCAGTGCCAGCGCATTGTAAACGATCGCCCAGGCGAGATTCTGGCGGACGATGCGCATGGTCTTGCGCGACATTTCGATTGCTGTCGTCAATGGCGCCAGCGATTCGCCGAGCATGATGACGTCGGCACTGGTCTGGGCGAGCAGCGCGCCATGCGCGGGCGCAACCGATGTATCGGCGCCGGCGAGAACGGGTGCATCGTTAATGCCGTCACCGATCATGACAACACGTTCTCCGGCCTGTTGCGCTGCCTCGATGATGGCGAGCTTGTCCTCGGGGGTGCACTCGTGATGTGCGTCGTCGATGCCCAGCGTGCGCGCGACGCTCTCCACAGCGACGCGGTTGTCGCCGCTGACAAGCGCGAGATCCAGGCCCAGTTGCCGCAGGGCATCCAGCGTCTTCCTGGCATCCGGCCGCAACTCGTCCTCGAGCTCGAACCAGGCGACCACGTTGCCGTCGACACCCAGGAAGACATGCGTTGCGATGCTGTCGTCGGCCATGGCCCCGCCACCGACGAATTCGCCGTTGCCAATGCGCCACTCACGGCCGTCGATCACGCCGCTGATGCCCTGGCCGATGACGATGTTCGGCGACCGCACGCTCGGCAGCGGGTCCTGCAGCGCAAAAGCACGCGCGAGCGGATGTGTCGAGGCGTGCTCCAGCGCTGCCGCCATAATCCTGCAATCTCTCTCGGTGAACGCATTGTCGACGACGAAGACGGCCGCGATTCTCGGCGCGCCCACCGTCAGCGTGCCCGTCTTGTCGAACATGGCCAGCGTCGCACGCGACAGCGTTTCGATCGCATTGCCGTTGGTGACGAGCAGGCGCAACTGGGACAGCCGACTTCCCGCGGCCGCAAATGCGGCAGGCGTCGCCAGGGCGAGCGCGCAGGGGCAGGTAACGACAAGGACAGAGAGCGTGATCACAAAAGCCCGCCCGGGATCGGTGAAATACCAGAATGTCGCAACCGCTGTCGCCACAACCAGCAGGGCAATCACAATGTAACTCGCGATCCTGTCAGCCAGCGTGACGAAGGCGGGCCGGGCATAGCGCGCCCGTTCGCTGAGACGGCTGATGGTGCCGAGCGTCGTGTCGCCACCGGTCTTGGTAACCGTCATTTCGAGCATGCCGTCGAGGTTGATGCTACCGGCGGAGAGTTCGTCACCTGCCGCCTTGGGCTGCGGTCGTGCTTCGCCCGTCAGCAGCGCCTCGTCGACACTGCTCGTACCGGACTCGAGAATGCCGTCGGCCGGGATCGCTTCGCCGGCCCGGATCAGTACCCTGTTACCTGCTGCAAGCTGGCTGACGGGAACCACCGAATGCGTATCGCCATCAATGCGCGTCGCTGTGTTCGGCAGTAGCGACGAGAGCGCGGCGCTGCGGTCAATCGAGCGATGTCGCGCGCGCATTTCGAGAAAGCGCCCCAGAGTCAGGAAAAACACGAACATCGTGACGGAGTCGAACCAGACCGCTTCGCCTTTCGCAAACGTCGCGTAGATGGAAGCGACGTACGCCGAACCGACCGCGATCGATACGGGCAGGTCCATGCCGGGCTTGCGGCCCACAACGCCTCTCCAGGCGCTCGTGAAGAAGGGCCTGGCGGCGTAGAACACGACTGGCGTCGTTACGAAGAAACTGACGAGGCGCAGAAAGTGTTGCATGTCCGCATCGATGCCCTGGAAGTCCATGGCATACAGGCCGACCGCGAACATCATGACCTGCATCATGCCGAGCGATGCCACGAGCAGTCGCTTGAGTGCCGTGCGCTGCTCGGCGACCTCCGGTCGCGTCGTACTTTCAGGCGACATCGGCTGCGGCTGGTAGCCCAGGGCGGCGAGTGTTGCGAGGTGCCTGGAGAGATGCGCGCCCTTGCCCGGGAAGCGCAGACGCAGGCGGTGGGTGATGGGATTGACTTCGGCCGCGGAAACACCGGGCTGTCGGCCCAGGGTCGTTTCGATCAGCCAGCTACAGGCCGAACAGTACATGCCGCCCACATAGATCGTGGCTTCGCACATATCGCCATCGCGCTGGGTGAACGCCTCGAGCATCTCTGCGCTGTCGAAAACACGCCATTCTGCGGCGTCTTCCGGAGGACGGCCGACGCCAGGGTCCGGTGCGTCGCGAAGGTCGTAGTAGCGGGACATCCCGGTGTCCCGGATAAGTTCCGCGACGGCTTTACACCCGGGGCAACAGACGGGCCGTTGCTCGTCCTCGATGTCGACTGTCAGTTTGCAGTTGGCGGGGACGGGCAGTGCGCAATGGAAACAGGTTTCAGTCGGCGTCATCGCCGGCGCCGCCAGCTCGAAGCATCAGGTTGGCTTCACCCTGCCACTCACCGGAGACTCGCCAGTCGTCGCCAGCTTTCAGCACGGCATAGAAGCGGCCGGTCGGAACGGTCAGGAAATGACCTACCCAGACGGGATTGCCGTCGTCGTCGTCCATCGCCTTGTTGAGCGTTATCTGCTGATCGCGATCGACAAAGGCCGGGTGCGACAGTTCGAAGTCGAGCGTTGCCGGCACATTCCCAGGTCACGCGCC
>JAOUNK010000410.1 GCA_029881015.1 Gammaproteobacteria bacterium
TAACGCGCTCATACTCGGGCAGCGCCTGACGGAGCTTGTGGCCAGCGGCCCGGAACTCGAGGAAGAACTCGCCAACGCCAATTTTGCGCTCGATTACATCGGGCAGGCCCGCATGTTCTATACCGCGGCCGCGGAGCATGAAGGCAAGGGTCGCAGCGAGGATGATTTCGCCTTTCTGCGGCAGGAGCATGAATATCGCAATCTCCTGCTGCTGGAACAGCCGAACGGACATTTCGGCGATACGCTGGTCAGAAGCGTGTTGTTCGAGTCGTGGTACCTGCTGCTGCTCGACGCACTGGTACGTTGCAGCGATGCGCGGCTTGCCGAAATCGCGGCGCGCGCCGCCAAGGAAGTGAAGTACCACCTGCGCCACGGGGCGCAATGGCTGGTCCGTCTCGGGGACGGTACCGAGGAAAGTCACGGCCGCGTGCAGGCTTCGCTCGACGCCCTGTGGCGATACACGGGAGAGATGCTCGAGGCCGATGAGCTCGATGCGGCGATGCAGGCGGAATTCGACGGCCCCGATCTCGCCGATATCGCAACCGCCTGGCGCAGCAATGTCGCGGCGCTGGTGGCAGACGCGACGCTGGTGCTCCCGCAGGATGCGGGTATGGCGCGCGGCGGCAAGGCGGGCCGGCACACCGAGCATTTCGGCTTCCTGCTGGCGGAGATGCAATACCTGCAGCGCAGTTATCCCGGTGCAACATGGTAGAGACGGCCGTCAGCCGCGAGCAGGTGCTTGCCTGGCTCGCCGAAGTTCCCGACCCCGAGGTTCCGGTATTGTCGATCGTCGATCTCGGCATCGTCCGCGATGTCGAGTGCGATGCGGTGGTCACGGTATCGTTGACGCCGACGTACTCGGGCTGTCCCGCGACGGAAGCCATCGAGGAAAGCGTGATTGCCGCGCTCGAGGATCGAGGCCTCACGGACGTCGCGATCCGGCGCGTCCTGTCGCCGCCGTGGACCACGGACTGGATCTCCGATGCGGGCAGGGAAAAGCTTCGCGCCTACGGCATTGCGCCGCCCGAGAAAGGCGGCGGCAAACGGGCATTGATGACCGGTACACACGTTGTTCCATGCCCGCGCTGCGGCGCCGAAGACACCGAGGTCATCAGCGAGTTCGGCTCGACCGCCTGCAAGGCGTCGTATCGCTGCCTCGAGTGCCTCGAACCGTTCGAATACTTCAAGTGCCTATGAAGCAGTTTCACTCGCTCACAGTCGTTGCCAAGACACCCGAGACGCGGGACGCGGTCCGCATCGCGCTCGACGTTCCCGACGCGCTGCGCAAGGACTTCACCTTCATCCCCGGGCAGCACCTGCCCCTGCAGGCGGAGATCGGCGGCAAGGTCGTGCGCAGGACCTACAGCATCTGCTCAGCGGTCGGCTGCTTTCCGCTTGAAATCGGCGTCCGGGTCCAGCCCGGCGGGCAATTTTCCCAGTTTGCCGAAAACGCGCTCGAAGTCGGTGCCGTGCTCGAGGCCATGCCGCCCACGGGGCGCTTTCATGTCAGCGAGGGTGAAGCCAATCGCGTGCATGCCGGTTTCGCCGCTGGCAGCGGCATTACGCCCGTGCTGTCGATCCTGCGCTACGTGCTCGAGCACGAGCCGGGCAGCCGGTTTGCCCTGTTCTATGCCAACCGGCAGCAGGCGACGACGATGTTCATCGATGACCTGTTCGCGCTCAAAAATCGCTTCCCTGACCGCCTGCAGCTGCACTTCCTGTTCAGCCGCGAGGAGCAGGAATTCGAGATCGCTGCCGGTCGGCTCGATGCCGACAAGGTCGTCGAGCTTTGCGAGAAGTTCCTGCCGGGCATGACCATCGATCACGCCTGGGTTTGTGGCCCGGATTCCATGATCGACGCGGTTACGCATGGGCTCGAAAATCACGGCGTGGAGAGCGCCGCGATTCACGCCGAGCGATTCGGCGCGCCGCGGCGCGCGACAGGCGCGCCGACCGCCGTTGCCGGGGGTGCCGCGGGCTCGATGACGACCGTGACCGTGATCATGGATGGTCATCGCAAGTCGTTCCGGATGCCGAGAACGGGTATCAACATCGTGGATGCCGCCGCAGCCGAGGGCATCGAGCTGCCTTATTCCTGCAAAGGCGGCGTCTGTGCGACCTGCAGGACATTCGTGCAGGAGGGTGAAGTGGAGATGGCGCAGAATTACGGCCTGGAACCCTGGGAGGTCGAACAGGGGTTCGTGCTCGCCTGCCAGAGCACGCCGTTGTGTGACGATGTCGTACTCGACTACGACAAGTCATAGCGCCGTTGGCGCCGATTGGCGCGAATTCAAAAGAGCCGCGGGCGGCCGGAAGGGTAAAATAGAGACCGGAGTTATGCCTTGCGCAGCTGCGTTCGTAACGTGCGAACCGGAGTCAAGATGAAAAACAATAATCCTGGTGAAAGCCTCCCGCCGCGGCAGAACTCGTACAGCTACGAGGACCTGATCCGCTGCGGCCATGGCGAGATGTTCGGACCCACGAACGGTCGCATGCCGCTCCCGGACATGCTCATGGTGGATCGCATCACGCGCATCACCGACGACGGGGGTGCGTTCGGCAAGGGCGAGATCGTTGCCGAACTCGATATCCGGCCGGATCTCTGGTTCTTCGGCTGTCACTTCGAAGGCGATCCGGTGATGCCCGGTTGCCTCGGGCTCGACGCGATGTGGCAGCTGGTCGGTTTTCACCTGGTCTGGCAGGGGCTGCAGGGCAGGGGACGGGCGCTGGGCGTGGGTAACGTCAAGTTCACGGGCCAG
>JAOUNK010000081.1 GCA_029881015.1 Gammaproteobacteria bacterium
TTGAGTCGCAACGTGGCGGAGACGTCACGAGAGTGACCGTCCATATGGCAGCCGATGGGACGCGGTGGGAGAGGATTGAAGTCAGCGCTGGAGCGCTGCTAATAACCGAGTCGGCAGCGCGGGCACTCGGATTTGACTCGCCCGAGGCAGCCATTGGCGCGCGCCTAAGATACAACGCCGAGCGGATGGTGGATATTGGAGTTGCATCCAACAATCCGGAGTACAGGGTAATTGGTGTCACCGGCGACATGCTGGTCGGCGATGGCCTAAGTGGAACGATGGCGGGTTCATTTCTCCACCCTATGGAGAGATCTTTCCGGTGGTACCTGCGCGCCGAAAAGGGTAGCTCCGCCGAACTCATACAGCAGGCAAAAGCTGTTTTTGCCGAGGTCGCGCCCGACCTGATAATTGAGCTTCAGTATCGACCAGACACCATGGCTAGGATCTTGCGGCCGTTCGAGCGGCTAATGATCGGCTTTATCGGGTACGCGCTTATTGCTATCACGATCTCTTGCTTTGGTCTGTACGCGATGACAGCCTTTGTCATAGGGCGACGCAAAAAAGAAGTCGGGGTCCGTAAAGTCTTAGGTGCAACAAACAGTCAGCTGATGCGGCTCCTGATCTCGGACTTGCTGAAACCAGTTCTCACCGCGCTCGTGTTCGCGCTGCCGAGCGGCTACGTCCTGAGCAATTACTTGCTGGAATCGTTCATAACGCGTGTGTCAGCAGGCCCATCCATCTTGGGATCGACGATCGTCATGACTTTGTTGATCACCGCAGCGACCGTTTCCGGCCAGACCTGGAAGCTCGCATCGACGTGTCCTTCCGATCTCCTGCTACATGAATAAATTCCGAGCATTGCACACAGGCAGCTTACGGCGCGATCTACGGTGACAAAGGTGTGTGTGGCGAATTCCTGTTCTTTGCATAACGCGGGACAGTCCGGCGAGAGCATCGCGATCTGGTTCCGTTCTGGGGCACTAATGACCTACGGAGAAAACTGCATCACTTCAGAGAATTCTACATTCATCATCGCTGCTATTCTGCGGTGGAGGGTAATACGCCGACCGCCAAGAACCGGGGGACGCAATCGAAGGTTGTTGATCTGCGTTCTTACCGTTGGCAGAGTCGCTGCCGAGGCCTAAATCAGCTGCCTGTTGCAGCCTGACTACTTATTCGCCACACACAGGATTCCGCGAAAACCGGGGTATGGCAGGCAATTACAACGAATGCGAGCGTACCGATCTTCCGTTTTCTACACATATATGATGATGGACCCGTGGACGCCGTCGCAATTGATCAGGTCTACACGTTTGTGGCGTATCTTGTACTGCCCGTCAATGTCGACGAGCTCGTGCCGGTAGCGGCCGGCATAGAGAGTCTGCTTGTCGTGGTAGTACATCACGCACTGGAAGTTCGACGTAACGATGAGGCCGCCATCGCTTTCTTCCTCGATCCGCACGTTCGAGATGATGTGTGAACACCGCACCGTGTAGTCCTTGGATGCGGCGCGGGGATGGACGAAGTTGCGGCGCCGGATTTCCATCATCACGCGATCGTCGTAGAAGAGCGAAATATGATTGACGGGATCCTCCTGGTCCTCGGTCGCCGGCATCCAGTAGGTGCCATCTTCGGTGTACAGCTCGATCCATTTGTCGAGATCGGGCCGATCGAGGTACGAGGCCTCCTCGTACAGGAATTCCTCGATCGTACGAATCCGGTTCAGGTAGTCGTTCCGGTCAGTCATGTCAGCTTGCCTCGCCCAGCATGTAGTGGCGCCAGGCGCCGTACTGGCTGCGCATGTCCAGGTCGCTGGTCCCCGTGTTGGTCCAACGGTCGCCAAGGTCCTTGTCGGTCCCGTAATTACGGTGCATCTCCACCCAGTCGCTTGCCTGGGAACGCAGGCCCTCCTGCATACGGAAATACGCCGTATGATCGTCGGGGCCAACCATGGAACCGTTGGAATTGATCAGCCTGGAATACAGGATCGTCCGCTGCAGCAGAGAGTCCGGTGCGCCCTTGAGCCGGAATGACCAGGTTTCGATAACGCACTTGTCGACGGCCACCGGCCGGACGATGCGGATATTCTGGATCGCGGACTTGATGGTCAGCGAAGGATAATACAGCGTGTTGTGCGTGTTGAATGTCAGGATTTCTCGCGTGCGCTCCTTCCCGTAAGACGCGATCATGGCCGTCTCGTAGTCGGGATCGACGCTGTAGTCCGCGTGGATACTGCTCTTGCCGCCGTCGTAGTGATGCCCGTAGCGAAAGCCGGTGATCCCGGTTGCCTCGAAGTTCTCATAGGACGCTCCAAACGGGGGAATAATCTCGGCCTCGTCGCGGTGCGGGGAGTCTTCCGGCAACGTCTTGATATACTCGTTGGCAGCATCGACAACAGATCGATGCACGATCATCGGGTGCATCGTGTCATTGAGATTCTCGATGAACATCTTCCAGTTGCAATCGTGTTCGTAGCGGAGGATTCCGCCCGCGACCTCGACCTCGCCCTCCGGCGAACGGTCGCACAGGTTGTCCAGCACGTCGCCGGCTCCGCCGAGCCAGGTCCGGAGATTCGGCGCATCGGCATCCAGCGTCGCGAATACGAACCCGCGGTGACTGTCGTAACGCGCGAGCTTTTGCATGCTGTACTGCGGATCGTCTTTGTCGAACCCCGTGCCCTCGTATCCCTTGATGTTCGGGACGCCCAGGAGCTTGCCATCGAGGCGGTAGGTCCAGCCGTGGTAGCAGCAGCGAAACCCGCCGATTCGGCCACAGCGCTTGTCGACGAGCTTCGCACCTTTGTGGCCGCAGCGATTGTGCAGCACGTGTACCTTGTGCTCCTTGTCGCGCACCATAACCACCGGGACTTTTCCGAGATTGAGGGTCGTGTAGTCACCCGGCTCCGGAACCTGGCTCTCGTGGCCGATAAAGATCCAGGCCTTGCCCCAGACGCGTTCCATCTCGAGGTCGAAGATCTCGGGATCTGTATACACGGAACGGTGGATCTTTGTCGGCGTGACCAACCCATCGAGAGTACTTTCGTTGTAACTCATGGCATCACTCCTTTCCGGTTCGGTTGTCCAGTAACACCTCGCCTCTCGCGACGGCGATTGCCAGCGCATCGCTCGGATTCGGTGGTTTCGCTGCGCGCCTGAGTTCGAGCAATTCTTCGTTGTCGTTGACCGCCATCGCCTCCGCGAGCCCCTTCCCTGACAAATATTGCGGCGGCCAATATTGCTCACGGTGACCATAGTGCGCAGCAGCGCCCAGCACCAGGTGCGGGTCATTCATGATCGGTCGTCCCATGGCAACAATATCGGTTCGGCCCGCGGCTATGAGCGTGTTCGCCTGATCCGCTGTCGTGATATTGCCGGCGACGATCGTCGGTATACCGACCTCGTTGCGAACCTGGTCCGCGAACGGCGCCTGGAACATGCGTCCGTAGATCGGGTCTTCGTCCTTGGTGACCTGACCGGTCGAGACGTTGATGATATCGACGCCCGCAGATTTCAGCAGGCCGACAGCGGCAAGCATCTCTTCCTCCGGCAACCCGCCATCGACCCAGTCCGTCGCGGATATTCGCACAGAGATGGGTTTCTTCGCGGGCCAGGCGTCGCGAACTGCACGAACAACCATCATCGGGAACTTCATGCGCCCATGGATATCGCCGCCGTAATCGTCATCGCGCAGATTGGTGACCGGGCTGATGAAGCTAGACAGCAGGTAACCGTGAGCCAAATGCACCTCGACCATGTCGAAACCGGCTTTGTCCGCGTTGATAACGGCAGTGCGGAAGTCGTCGACGATCCCTTCCATATCGGCAGGTGTAATCTCGCGCGGCACCACGCTGTTCCCGAGATAAGGTAACGGTGACGGCGCGACTATCTCCCACGCCCCATCGGGCAACGGCTCGTCGATGCCGCCGTCCCAGGGCAGGCATGTCGCGCCTTTGCGGCCGGCATGTCCGAGCTGCGCACAGATTTTCGCCCGGCTGTGAGCGTGCACAAACTCGACGATCCTCGCCCATTGCACTGTTTGTTCGTCGTTCCACAAGCCGGCGCATCCTGGCGTGATGCGCGCGTCCGGGGCGATGCAGATCATCTCGGTGTTCAGCAGCCCTGCGCCACCCACTGCCCGTGCTCCGTAATGCATCAAGTGCCAGTCGGTGGGCACTCCGCCTTCGGCACAGTACTGACACATCGCAGAGAGCTGGAAACGATTCTCGACACGCATCTTGCCGATCATGAAGGGTTGGAACGCCGGCACCACCGGATTCTCTACATCGATATCGCCGATGCCGGTCACCTCGCGGGTATGTCTCGCGAACCAGCGATCGATTGAGGCAATGTATGCGGGATCGCGGAGACGGAGATTCTCGTAGGTCACACGCTTGGAACGGCAGAGCATGTTGTAGGTGAACTGCTCGGCGTCCTGGGACGACGCGTAACGGTCGACGTGCTCGAACCAGCTCAGACTGACTACGGCCGTGCGCTGAAGTTTGTCCGCCTCGATCTTACGCTGTTCCTGATACGTCTCGAGCGCCCGCGCAACGTCGTCACCGGACTCGGTGAGACACTGCGTGAGAGCGATCGCGTCCTCCATCGCGAGTTTGGTTCCCGAACCGATGCTAAAGTGCGCCGAGCGAACCGCATCGCCGACAAGGACGATATTCTTGAAGTAGAGCCTCTCATTTCGAATGACGGGAAAGGTCCGCCACACGGAACGATTGGTAATCAGCGGATGATCATCGAGCTCCCTGGCAAACAGTGCCTCGCAGTAGGCCTTGGTGTCGTCCTCGCTCGCACCGTCCATGCCTGCCGACTTCCAGGTCTCGCTGGAGCACTCGACAATCCAGGTGGTCATGCCTTCCTCATAGCGATAGGCATGAACCCACCACCAGCCGTGCTCGTTCTTTTTGAATATGAAGCTGAAATCATCGAGAGGCTTCGTGGTCGCCAGCCAGCAGAATCTGTTTGCGCGCCAGTCCTCGCTCGTACCGAATTCGTCCCGATAGGCTTCGCGAATGATCGACGTGATTCCGTCACCGGCGACGACAAGGTCGTAGCTTTCTACGTCGAGATCTTCGACGCTCGTCACGTCTCGCCCGAACTCGAGCTGCACACCAAGCTCATCACAGCGATCGTGCAGGATATTGAGAAGCTTGAGCCGCGACATGCCGCAGAACCCGTGGCCCTGGGAGTTGATGGTCTTGCCGTCAATCGTCGTATTGATGCCGCCCCAGTACGCGAACTGCTCAACGATCCGTTTGTAGGTCGGGGCATCTGCCTCCATAAACCCACGGAGAGTGTCGTCGGAAAAAACAACACCGAATCCCCAGGTCGAATCACGATCACCGCGCTCTATGACCGTGATGTCATGATCGGGGTTCGCCTTTTTCATCAGTATCGAGAAGTATAGCGACGCAGGGCCGCCTCCCAGGCAAACGATTTTCATGAGTTACTCCGCACTTTCATCCTCATATATTCCTTTCCGGGCAGTCATAACGACAGCGAGCCCACGCTGGCGCCACCGCAAACGAAGAGCGTCTGCCCTGTAACGAACCCGTTATCGGGGTGCAGGAAGAACGTGACCGCGCGAGCGACATCGTCGGGCTGGCCCAGCCGGCGAACCGGCAGCGACGCAGCCAGCGATGCGGCTTGGTCGCTTTCCTCGGGGATTACGTCCGTAAACATGTCGGTTACGATCGGTCCGGGAGCCACCGCGTTGACCGTGATCCCGTATTGACCCAGTTCCAGTGCCCAGGTACGCACGAGACCTATTTGTGCAGCTTTCGTAGCGGCATAGGCTGTTCGCTGCTCGAGCCCCAGCATCGCCCGGGAGCCGATGATTACGATGCGGCCAAAGTTTGCAGCCTTCATCGCCGGCAGGGCAGCCTGCGCCAGCGTCACGCTGGCATGAACGTGGAGCCGCGACAGGTAGCCGAGGTCGCGAAGATCGACGTCTTCGACAAGCGCGGGCCGGATGACGCCGGCATTGTGCACGATATTGGTAATGTCGTAGCGGTTCTTGAGCGCGAGGACGGCGTCCCGAGTCGCATCGACGTCGGCCAGGTCGACTGCGACGTCCTCCAGGTGTTCGTGTTCGTAGTCGGAGCCCCGCCGGGAGAGGTTGATAACGGCGTATCCGGATTGGAGCAAATGCTCGCAAATGCTCTTGCCGATACCGGCACTGCCGCCAGTTACCAGGGCCGCCGGGCGTTCCCTGCTCATTGCGGGCTCCTGTCGACGAGCGCCAGTACACGTAACGGGCTGCCGGAACCGTGCTTTATCTTCAGCGGCGGACACACGAGTATCGCGCCGGTCGGAGGCAACTTGTCGAGATTCGCAAGGCACTGCAGGCCGTATCGATTGGCGCCGTGCAGCAGGTAATGCGCCGGATACGGCGGACTCAGGTGCGTCGCCTGGCCCGCATCGGTGCCGACGGTCTCGGTGCCGAAACCCCGGATGTCGCGCTCGTCGATCAGGAACCGCATGGCATCGGCGTCCGGCCCCGGTGTGTGTGCGCCGTCTTCGCGCAAGTTGAGATAGTCGGCGCCGGAGCGTTTCGACCAGTCGGTGCGCATCAGCACCCAGCTCTTCGCCGGGATCTCGCCCTTTGTCTTCTCCCATGCACGGATGAAGTCGGCCGTGAGCAGGAAATCCTCGTCGTCCGCAGACTCCTGCGAACAGTCGATCACGCAGACCGGTCCGACGAAGGCATCGGGAGGGATGCTGTCGACGGCGGCATCGGGCAGGTCCCTGCCCGAGATCCAGTGCACGGGCGCATCGAAATGCGTGCCCGTGTGCTCGCCGCAGGTAAAGTTGCGCCAGTACCAGGCAGGTCCCCGTTCGTCGTAGCGCGACACCTCTTCCACACGGAAGCGCGCACACTGCCCGAACTCGGGCGGCAGCACGATGACCGGAAAATCCGGATCGAGCGTGTGCGTCAGGTCGACCGTCTCGATCGAGCCGTCGAGCAGGGCCCTGCCCAGGATACTCAATGCACCATTCGTTTCTGTCATTGCATCAACCCATCTGAATCTGTGCGAGTTCGCGTTCGAGCACCATCGGATCCTCGCGGTAGCGCCGCATGACGTCTTCGGCGACGGGGCCGAGTGTCACGTTTTCAAATCCCTGCTGCAGTGCGTGGACGATCGTACTGGCAAGACGCTCCGGCGTGACTTTCGGCGGCGGCAACGGCTGGCGCCACGACTCCTCGAGCGGGCCGAACAGGACGTTGAGGACCTTGACGCCGCTGCCGGCCATCTCGGCCCGCAGGCACTGGCTCAGCGAGTAGGCCGCAGCCTGGCTGGCCGAGGTCGTGCCATAGGCCGACCAGTTCGACAGCGCATAGACCGACAGCAGGTTCACCCAGGCGCAGGCGCTATTGTCGCCGTCGGCGCCACGGAACTTCATGCCGGGGCCGAAGGCCTGGATCAGGCGCATCAGTCCGAAGTAGTTGATCTCCATCTCGTCGCGCGCCGTGACGATGCCGTCGCGCTCCATCGTCGAGCCGGGCCGCACGTACTCGGCCGTGTTGATGAGAATATCGGTCTTGCCGCCGATCTCGCCGGCCAGTTCCTGCACGGAGATCGTGTCCGTGATATCGAGCGGCATGATTTCGACGCCCGGTATCGCTTTTAGCTCCTCGCTGCCCGGATACGGTCGCCAGTCCTCGGCGATGCCGACGAAGATGAGCGATGCGCCGGCGTTTGCCATCGCCTTCGCCGTCGCCTGGCCGAGCTCGGTGCGCCCGTCCGTGATCAGCACGCGCCGGTACTTTGGATCGCAGGTCAGCGTGCGTAGTTGCGGATCGTCCGCCATGTTGGGGGTCTCCTTTTCGGGCAGGGCCATGAGGACGCCCTGCCCCGATTTGTCGGTTCTCGCGATGACGCGCACGCGCGCGTATTCCTCGACGTCGCCGTGAATGTGCGCCAGCACACTGGGCCCGGCGTCGAGTTGCACGGTGCCCACCCGCCACGGCATGCGCTCGCGGAAATAGGTGTTGATGCTGGTGCGTAGCGTCGTCTCGGTGATCAGTTCGCCACCCTCGGGGGCAGCCTCCCACGAGAGGTCCATCGACCAGCACTTCGGGCAGGCCTCGCGCGCCGGGTAGAAAATATGCGAGCAGGCACGGCACTGCTGCAGCTTGAGCACACCCTCGGCTGCAGCCGCCGTAAAGGCCAGCATCTTGCGGCTGCGCATGAACGGCGGCAGCGTCGGCAGTACCGTGCGTTTCTGCGGATCCTTCTTCGGCGGTCGCTGGAGTGGCTTGCTCATGCGGCCTCCAGGATCGCGGCACCCGAACAGAGCCCGCGGTCGAAGTTGATCATGCCGAAACCGGAGACGGCCGCAATCTTCGCATCTGCGACCGCATTCTGTTCGGCGCCGCCTGTAATCTGCCGGATCGCTTCGACCATGCCGAGGAATCCACCCGCCGCGCCGGCCTGGCCCACCGATAACTGCCCGCCCGACGTGTTGTGGGGGAAGCTGCCGTCGATCGTGAACGTGTTCTCGCGAATAAACTCGGCCGCCTCCCCCTTGTCGCAGAACCCGAGATCCTCGAACTGCATCGCGATGACGACCGGGTAGTCGTCGTAGGTTTGCAGCAGGTCGACCCTGTCCGGCGTGATGCCGGCCATGGCCCAGAGTTCGTCCTTGTCAAGAACCCAGCCGCCGCGGATCTGCACGGGATCGTCAGGAAAGGCATTGTGGCGCTCGATCGTCGACAGCACGCGCGCGTACGCCAGGCCACGCTCCCGGGCGATGTCCTCGCGCAGGACGAGGTAGCCCTCGCCACCCGCGCAGGGCATGACGCAGTCGAACAGATGGATCGGATCCGCGATCTTGCGCGCCGCCATGTACTGCTCGAGGCTAAGCGTCGATTTCATGAGCGCCGGCCGGTACTTCAATGCGTTTGCCCGCTGCGCAACGCAGAGCTTGCCGAAGTCCTCGCGCTCGATCCCGTAGCGGTTCATGTAGTCGCGCGTCATGAGCGCGAAGCTGCCGTTCGGCCCGCCCGACCCGTAGGGGTAGGACGCGTCCTGCGAGAAGCGGCTGAAACTCGTCAGCATCGCGCGGAACGAGTCGACGTGGTTCGTATCACCGGCAATGCAGGCCACGATGTCGGCATCTCCCGACTGCACTGCCCGCGCGGCGCGCCGCAAAGTGACGACTCCCGAGGCGCCGCCCGTCGGTACGTGGTCGAGCCAGCGAGGCGTCATACCGAAGTGCTGCGAAAGGCCAACAACGGTGTCCGGATACAGCGTGAACGACGACGCACAGAGACCGTCGATTTCCCGCGGTGACAGCCCCGACGCTTCGCCGAGCATCGACAGCGTGCGGCCGATCCACCAGTGCGCGGGTTCGTGCGAGTAGCGTTCGTAGGGCACGCTGACAGGCACGGCGACAGCCACGCCATCGTAGCCAAGGCGCTGCCGCCGAGTCTTCTTCGAGATGCCACGGCGGCGTTTCAATGTGCGGAGATCGAAGGCGTCTTCTCCGTCCACGCAGTGCTGCGCAAGCTGCTTTACCGCGGCGCGGTTGACCTTCTGCGAGGCCGTCAGTGGTAGCTCGTCGACAAAGGCGATATAGCCTGGCGCCTTGAAGTAGGTCAGTAGGTTGTAGGCGGACTCGAAGATCCGACGCGCGAGTTCGGCCGGGTTCGTATACGCCTTGTCGGTAACGATGTAAGCGAAGACCTCGTCGCCGCGTATCTCGTCGGGTACGGCCGTCACGGCGCAGTTGGCAACCGCCGGGTGCCTGAGCAGCACCGCCTCGACCTCGACCGCGGCGATATTCTCGCCGCTGCGGCGGATCACGTTCTTGCGACGGTCGACGAAGAACAGCGAACCGTCCGCGCCCTCACGGGCGACATCCCCGGTATGCCACCAGCCGCCTTTCCAGCCCTCCTCTGTCGCCTCCTCGTTCTTGTAATAGCCGCTGAAGAAACCTCGACGTGGGTCTTCGCCGCGGGCGCGCACGATCAGTTCGCCATCGCTGCCGGCAGGAACGTCCTTGTCGGACTCATCGACGAGGCGGTACTCGGTCTGGCCGGCAGGCCGGCCGATGCAGCGTCGGCCGGCGTGCCGAGGCTCCTTGTTGGCGACGATCATGCCGCCGCCACCGGACTCGGTCATGGCCCAGGCTTCGATGAGCGGGAAGCCGAAGCGTTCCTCGAACACCTGCTGATGGGCTGGGTCCGAACCGGCGCCGAAACCGAATTTCACCTGCCCGCTGAAATCGTCGTCACCCGCCGGCATCGTGAGCAAAATCGCCGGCATGACGCCAAGGTAGTGAATGACGGTGGCCTGTTCTTCCCGCACGGTCTGCCACCAGCTGCTCGGGTGGAAGCGGTCGAGCTGGATCACGCAGCCACCGCAGAGCAGCATCGCCATGAACGACGTTGACAGCGCGTTCATGTGATTCGGCGGCAATGGTGTGAGTAGCCGGACGTTCTCATCGATTGCGCAGAAGCCGCCAAGCCCGTTGTACTCACGACCCATGATCAGGAAATACTCATTCGACAACATGCAGGCTTTCGG
>JAOUNK010000082.1 GCA_029881015.1 Gammaproteobacteria bacterium
TGTCGGTGAGTGGGCGACGACAACCGTAGCTCTCGGGCAAGGCAACAAGCTTCGCATTGATAAGGAAATACACTTTCCTCATTCTCTCGGTCTCCTGTACTCGGCGTTTACGTATTATACAGGCTTCCGGGTCAATAGCGGTGAGTACAAACTCATGGGGCTTGCGCCGTATGGCCAACCGAAATACCGCGACCTGATTCTCGAAAACCTTATTGACGTCAAGGATGATGGCTCCTTCCGGCTAGACCAGTCATTTTTTAACTACTCGACTGGGCTAACCATGACGAACAAGAAGTTCAGTGAGCTTTTTGGCGAGCCCGTACGGGCGCCGGATACGGATTTACTGACACAATTTCATATGGATATTGCGGCGTCGATTCAAGTCGTTACCGAGGAAGTACTTCTCAAGATGACTCGGACACTCGCCGCTGAATACGGCGTTCCTAACTTGTGCCTCGCCGGAGGCGTAGCACTCAACTGCGTTGCGAATGGCAAGATCCTCAGAGACGGTGCATTCGAGAACATCTGGATACAGCCAGCAGCCGGTGACGCCGGGGGCGCGCTCGGTGCCGCTCTTACCTATTGGCATCTTGAGCATGGCGCCGAGCGAAGCATTTGCAAGTCTGACTCGATGAAAGGCAGTTATCTCGGGCCTTGCTATACCGACGATCAGATTGAGAAAGAACTGGTGGCCGAGGGGGCTGTATTTCACAAGCTCGGCGACGACGAACTAATTGAGGCTACTGCTGAGGCGCTAGCGACAGACCAGGCCGTAGGGTGGTTCCAGGGCCGAATGGAATTTGGACCGAGGGCACTTGGTGGTCGCTCGATTCTCGGTAACCCCAAGTCCGCGTCAATGCAAAGGACACTGAACCTGAAGGTCAAGTATCGCGAAAGTTTTCGACCCTTCGCACCATCCGTACTGCGAGAAGATGTTCATGAGTGGTTTGATTTGAACAATGATAGCCCCTATATGCTGATCGTGGCCGACGTCCAGGACAGTATCCGTCGCCCGATGACTGCAGAGGAGGAGAAGATGTTCGGTATCGAAAAACTAAACGTGAAGCGCTCCGAAATACCTGCAGTCACACACGTTGACTACTCCGCACGAGTCCAGACCGTACATAAGGAAACCAATGGCCGTTACCACGCCGTGATTTCCCGGTTCAAGGACAAGACAGGCTGCCCTGTTGTAGTGAACACATCATTCAATGTCCGGGGCGAGCCAATAGTCTGCACACCTACCGATGCTTTCAAGTGCTTTATGGGTACGGAGCTCGATGTTCTTGCAGTGGGTAATTACCTGCTTCGCAAAGATGAGCAAGATGCCAGCCTCGCAGAGGATTACAAGGACAAGTACGAACTCGACTAGCCAGTTCCGGCCAGCGTTTACCGATTACCTGAAACAGTAGCCTTTCGCGGCGTGCTAATAGAGCAATACGCTTACTTTGGTGCCGGGCAAATTTCTTTCGCAACATCTGAGTTGAGCAACTGATTGATCATCTCTGTTGCCATCAACTCATGCCCACGCGTTGTGAAGTGCATGTCATTGTCGAAATACAGTGCCTCTTCTCGATCGTAGCTTTGAAACGCAGGGTAAAAATTCAGCGTATCGATCTTTCGTTTCATAGCCATCTGGACAATAGTCTGGTCATAGCCTTTCTTGGCTACTGCATCTTCAGCTAGAAACACAAACCGACCAGGCACCCATTCGCTCGGGCTTACCTGGTGCGCCCATGGATATATAGACAAATAGAACCCTGCCGATCGCTCCCTCGCAAGGTCCCGAATCATGCTTATGCTGTCAAATATGTCATTCCATTGCGCCGATCTGTCCGTCGTATCGGATTCCAGCGTGTGCGCGAGGAGTTCCGCATGCGCTCGAGTTACGACGCCGCGGACCGATAGGTCGGTATAACCCAGCCAATTGTTAACATAGAAGAGTACGAGCCGAGTGATGTACATGTTGCCATCAATCCATGTTCGGATTCTCGCACTTAGATGCGTCTTCGCAGGCTCGCCGGGAACTGCCACTATCGCTCCTCGCTGATCCCGACGCGCTTCTCCTCGGTACGCCGACTCCTGAACGAGATCGCTATTATCAAGATTTAGAACGACCATGTCCGGATCAAGATCAATGAGCGTCGAATCAAGGTAGAGGTACGACAAGAGAGGTGTATAGCTATCAACTCCTCCATTTATGACCTCGATTCTTGTGAAATCGGAGGCACAATCTTGGAGGTGCTCATTGAGGCTGTGTTGTAATAAGACTGAGAAAGTCTCATCGTCTTCAACACCTTTTCCCATGGTGAACGAGTCACCAAGCATAAGAATTCGATAACTCCCCTCTTCTTTCTCGAGGTCTACTTCTTCCCCTCTCAGCCCCAAGGAATTATTTCGCTGAATGTAGGAAAAGTCTTCCTGTTCGAACTTCGCAGACGCATCAGGTACGAGTTTATGATGCCGAACCTCGTCCGGGATCAGTGTAGGAGACAATGGCTTAATGAGCATCGCACCAAGCGAAATATCGACGATCAAGTATGTGATCACCGTTGATAGTGTCACCATCCAAAAGCCTAATACCTTCTCGCGTTGCTTACCGTCTATCAGCACGTAGCTAACTGCAAAGGCTATAAGTGCGCCCCCAAGCACGACAACGGCCAGCATCGAGCTCGGGCCGAACGTCTTGAGAACTAACATCCGTACGTACACAAACCAGCCAGTGACAAGCGTCGTCAGAACGAGAAGAATGAAGAAAACTTTTCTCATGATGGATTCCCAGCGTGAAATTGCTCAGGTTTCGCCCAAATGCTGAACGAGTATTCCTGGAGCGTGCAGATAGGCTGCAAAAGCCCGCTTCTTTTCTATATCGTTCAACACAAACTCGGCATGTCTCTCATCGATATCGAGCGCCGCAGCAAGCTCGGCAGCAGAGTGGCCATGGTTTTTGGCCCAGAGCGCCAGATCCATCTGGCCGTACGGCAACGCAAAATAGAATTCGTCCTGGCCCTGATCGAGGCTATACGTGTCCGTCGTCGGCGTCGCAGAACAGATTTCCTCGGGTAGTCCCATGTGTCTTGCGAGCGCGTAGACCTGGGTCTTGTACAAGTGGGCTATGGGCTTCACGTCGGCCGACCCGTCGCCATTCTTCACAAAGAATCCCTGATCGTACTCGAGCCGGTTAGGCGTCCCCACCACAGCGTAATTCAATCGATCCGCATGAAAGTATTCCATCGTCTTGCGAATACGCTGTTTGAAATTGGTTGCCGCCACGATCTTCAGGTACTCCTGGAGCGGCAGGCGCGCCTCCTTCATTTCACCGTCCGGCGTGCGCACGACGAGAACGAAGTGATTGACACGACCTTCCAGTCCCCCCTGGATAACGATCTTGTTCGCCCAGCCGTCGCCGTAATCCGGAAATACGCTACGGATCGCCTGGTCTCGCTGCTCATAGCAACCAATGGCCTCGAGGGTCGGGGCGATGTTGAATTCCTCGTAGTCGATACCCAGGTGTCTCGCCAGCTGGTCGCCCCTTGACGTGCTAGCCGCAGCAGAGTCCTGCTCGGGTAACAGGAGCCCATACACGCGCTTCTTGCCAATGGCCCTGACCGCTAACGCCGCGGACACTGAGCTGTCAATCCCGCCCGAGATTGCAACGACGAGGCCGCGCTTGCGCAGCGTCTGCGACAGGATTTCTCTCAAGCTCGCACTAATCCGGTCAATCTCGGCATCCATGTCGAAATCCAGCGACTGTGCCGAAAGCACTCCTTGTTTCTTATTCACTTTGCTCTCTCTCCTCGTAGTCCTTTACCAGGACGTGCCGCTTCAGTTTTCCGGAGCTCGTCTTGGGGAGTGACTCTACAAATTTTATGGACTTTGGAACCTTGAAACTCGACAGTCCGGCCAGGCATTGACGCTGAATGTCCTGGATATCGAGTTCGACACCAGGCTCGGTAACGATTGCGGCAGCGACCGCCTGCCCGAGAATGGCGTCGTCAATCGCATAAACACCAACTTCGGCCACACCGTCAAGACGTGCAATCACGTCCTCGATTTCTGCGGGACTCACCCGGTTGGCGCCGGTCTTGATCATGTCAGACGATCGTCCGGTCAGGAAGAGAAATCCGTCGTTATCGAAATAGCCAAGATCGCCTGTCCTGAGCCAGCCGTCGCGAAGTACTTCGCTCGATGCCATGGAGTCATTCCAGTAGCCGGACATGATATTGTCTCCGAACGCGTAGACCTCGCCTGGAGATTCGGCTGTGTGCTTGCTCTCGTCAGACGACCCTACTCGAAGCGTAACGCCGGGAATCGCCTTGCCGACCGATCCGGCCTTGTCAACGAGATGCGCGGGCTCGAGATAGCTCAGGCGCGCCGTCGCCTCCGTCTGGCCGTACATTACGTATATCTCGGTCCCGGGAAGATCCTCTGCCAACTGCTGTTGCTGCGCAACAGACATGGGGCCGCCCGCTTGTGCGATATAGCGAAGCGCGGACAAGTTGGCGTCTCTGAGACGATCGCGCCCGAACAGCAGTGCGAATGTCGTTGGAACGCCATAGAACGACGTTGCCTTTTCACTCTCCATTCTCTTCAGGACCGCGTGCGGAAAGGCCACGTGATTCTGCAGGATCAGACACGCACCGGCCGTCATGTGTGTGTGAAGTATGGAATTCCCGAAGGAATAGTAAAACGCCAGCACATTGAAGCACTTATCCACCCAGCTAATGGGAAGATAATTCAGGATGGATTGCGTATTCGCAAATAGGTTCGTCTGGCTGAGCATCACGCCCTTGGGACTGCCAGTCGTCCCCGAGGTATAAATGATGGCTGCCAGGTCACTGCTGCGACTGTCGACCACGTGCCGCCTGAAATTGGGAAGACTGCCACTCACGATCTCTGACCACTCACCCGAGTCTTCGGAGACCGGGATAACACGCAAGTCGCCGTTGGACGTCAGCTCGCGAAGCTGCGGCAGCTCACGCAACTTATCGTCAACGAATAGCACCCTGGCGCCGCAATGCTCGAGCAAGCGCGCAAGCACAGGCGCCGGCTCCTGCGTATTCAGAGCAACGACGACACACCCTGCCAGGTGAATGCCGTAGAACACCGCTACGTATTCAGGGCAATTGGGCAGGATAATCGCAACTCGATCGCCGCGCTCTAACTTCGTTGAACCGAGAAAACTGGACACGGCCCCGGTCAGTCGACCCAGCTCTTCATACGTCCAGGCGCGCTCGATCGTTATGAGAGCGTTTGACGAACGATGCCGTTCTACCGAATCCAGAAATGACCGTGCGACAGACTGCTGCATGACAGTCGCTTCCTATTTCTTCCTGCTCACAAACGCGGCAATACGGTTTACCGAGTCCAGATTCTCCGGAATCATCTCTTCATCCGCAACCTGTACGCCGAGTTCATCCTCGATGAACATAATAATTTCCAGCATACCCGTCGAGTCGACGATGCCGCGATCCAGGAGGGACTCGTCCGGCCCTAGTGCCGACTCGTCGTCCGTGAACAGGTAGTTCTCAAGTATGAATGCCCTTACCTGGGTTTGAAGCTCTGAAGCCATTTTCCTTTCTTCCTTATTTACCGATATCTGGTTACAAAATACTAGCTGGCAATTCTGTGCCGTTCGTTCCGCCCTTCCACGAAGAGCCTGTGCCATGCCTGGGTGGAAAGAATACCGACGAATGCCATGTTATCGCGCTCGCCAAGCGTTTTCGTTCTTTTCGCTTTGTTGAGGAGCATTGTCACCTTGTCCGGATCGAAGTATCCTGCGTTCGCGACGTTCGTGGGGGATAGCAATTCCGCCATCTCATCGAAGCCGGATGCTGCGGCCAGCGCCTCGGCATTCGGGGCTCTGTACGGTTGCTTGGTCCTGCGCGTAATCGATTCCGGCAGGCTATCCTGCATGGCCCGCTTTAGAAGGTACTTCTCGCACATGCCGCGCATCTTGAGTTTCGGCGGCAGTTTTCTCGCAAACTCGATCACGCGATGGTCGAGATACGGGAACCGGCCTTCGACACTGTTAGCCATCAGCATCCTGTCGCCCTGGGACGAAAGAATGTAGCCGGGCAGGATCGTCTTGGCCTCCACGTATTCCCATCGGTTAAAGCGCTTCCAGGCAGGCCAGGACGCATTAGCCGCGGCCTCGAATCGAGCCGGCGCATCCTGGACGACGCTGGCCTTGAAGTCGTCCGAGTAGAACATCTTGATCTGCGACGTCATGTTCCAGCGAGGCTGATGAGCAAAGGTGAGCTGGTCGACGGTGTCGAAACCGTCGCCAAAGAACTTCCTGAGATAGGCCTGGTTCCGTTGGCCGCTAAAGTCGAGGTAGGGGTACAAACGCTGCAGGAGCATCGGACGCCACGACGAGTCGGCGTTTCTCGCCCAGAACTCTCTGACCTTGGCCTCCTTGAAGATGTCGTACCCGCCAAGAACCTCATCGGCGCCCTCGCCGGTCAGGACAACCTTGAAATCGTTCTGGCGAACGAGTCCCGACAACAGGTTCATCGGTACAGGGGCCGTCCTGAGAATCGGTGACTCACCGTGCCAGACCGAGTTTATGAACTTGTCGGCGATATCGTCCTGGGAGCAACGAATGCTGGAGTGTTGTGTGTTCAGGTGACTGGATAGCTCTGACTGGTAGCCGGATTCGTCGTGCGCCTTGCTCTCGAACGCAATCGAGAAAGTCCGCAAGTCACTGAGTTCCTGCTTCTGGATCAGCGCTACAAGAGAAGACGAGTCGAGACCACCCGACAGGTAGGCTCCAACCGGAACATCCGCTCTTAGTCGTATCCTCGTCGCATCGCCCAGCAGGCTTTCGAGTTCTTCGGCCAGGCTCTGTGGCTCACCGCGAAGGAATTCGTTGTCGTCAGGATACTCCCAGTCCCAGTACTGGCGGGTGGTCAGTGCCCCGCTCTCGAGCACGACCATCTCTCCGGGCCGCACCTGCTGCACGCCCTTGAATATCGTCTTCGGAGCGACGGGACACCAGAACGTGAGAAGATCGTCCAGAGACGCGGGGTCCAACTCTGCCTTCACGTAACCGCTGGCAAGCAGTCCTTTTGCTTCCGATGAGAACACGAGGTTGTCACCGTCGTTCGCATAGTAGAGAGGCAGGATACCGACGCGGTCACGTACCAGGACCAGGCGCTGCCGGTTCGAATCCCAGAGCGCGATCGCAAACTGACCGTTGAGCTTGTGCACGAAATCCAGCCCGAACTCCTCGTACAGATGCACGATGACTTCGGTGTCGGTGGAGGTGTAGAAAGAGTGCCCGCGCTTGACGAGATCTTCGCGAAGCTCGATATAGTTGAAGACTTCGCCGTTGTAGCAGATCCAGATACTCTTGTCTTCGTTGTGGATCGGCTGCTTGCCGCCCGCTACGTCAATGATGCTGAGCCTGGCATGCCCCAGCCCGATTCCGGGCGCCACGAAGTAACCTTCGTCATCCGGACCCCGGTGACGAATTGCCGATACCATCCGGGAGAGTCGCTCCCGCTCCGGTACCACGCGATCCTTGATGGCCGCAATGCCGACTACACCACACATAGCCGCTGATTATCGCTGATTCGCAACCCGGTCAACGTGACTGTAGTCACATGGCCCGGTGAGAGGTAGTAATCCAGCATCGACGAGATAGGACCTCATCGACGTAAACTGAAAATCGGCAAGCATCTGGCGCAGCCTCGACTCAGTCTTGTGCAGGTTGTTGTAATGCCGGAAGCGCGACAAAGGTTTCACATCGAGTCTCGGCTGCCCCGGATCAACCTCCCAGGGATGCACGTAGAAGACCCAGGGCCGTCCTTTTGCATTGGCGCCCCGAGCCGCCATGCGGCTGAACCAGTAAGGGTACAAACGAAAATACCCGCCCCCTGATATCGGCATGTTCATGCCACCGTATCTCGCCACGGTCATTGGCACTTCGACGATAGAGCGCCCGTCGCTCAAAGGGAGTCTGTGAGGGACCGGATTGGCGTCCGGGATACCGTAGCGATCGTGATGCACCGGGAAGATGCTCGAATCGTAGGCAAACCCGGCCTCCTCGAGCACATCCAGTGCCCAGAGAGACTTATCCGTAATGGAGAAACTCGCGCCGCGGTAACCCAGGACCGGTTCGCCGGTGATATCCTCGAGCAGCTTCTTGGCCTTCAGGGTCTCGGCACGAAATTCGTCCTGAGACTGCTCGTAAATAACGGCATGCGAGTACCCGTGGCAGGCAATCTCATGCCCTGCACCCTGGATTTCTTTCACCAACTCAGGGTAGCGCTCCGCAACCCAGCCGAGGACGAAGAACGTGCCGGTAACCGCCGTCTCGTCGAGAACATTCAGGATGGTCCTCGTGTTGTTGCAGACGCGATGTTCAAGCGTGTGAAGGCCTGCCGCCTTCACGCCATCCGCGAGTGCCGAGGCGTGAAAGTAATCCTCCACGTCGACGCTGAACATGTTTACGTTTGTTAACGTCAATTCTGGCGACCAATGTCCGGAATATATCGGAACGCGAGATACGCCCTGTTCTCGGTGAATTCATCAGCCGCTTCAGTGCTCTCCCTGTCGACCCGGTCAAGACTCAGTTCGATCTCAATTGTTCTACTGCCGCTCCAGGTCAGACTGGTGCCAATGTTGAAGTCCTCGTCTTCGCGACCCAGCGCTTCATAGTCGTTGGTACTACTGCTCGCGTGCAAGCCGAAATCCCAGGAGGGTCCTAATTGCCGCGAAAAATGCGCAGATAGCAGCAGTAAATTTCGATCTCGAACGCTTTGTGAATTCACGTAGTTTTCGTCCACCCAGCGACTACCCAATGTCAGGGTTGTGCGAGTTGCCGCATAGGTTACTGCCAGACCGGCATAGTCCTCTCTGAACGGGTCCGTGACACCCTGCTGATTCTGCACGTCGCCTATATTGATACTATCTCGTTGATTGCCGCGGAAACTCTCGGCGGCATCTGACACGCGAGAACCGACCGAAATATCGAGGCTTGTGGCCGGCGACAATTGACGGAGCCACTCGACGTTTACAAGGGGTTCTTCTGACCGGACCGACGAACGTTCGGATATGCTCCAACCCAGGTCCACGGTAATCTCGTTCCTCGACCCCTCGGTTGAGAACTGGAAAAAGGCATCATACCGGTCGATCGGAGCAAGCAGCGCATCGAGGTCAAAGTCGGTTCGTTCCGCACGCAAGTTCAACGACAAAGCGCGGGTCGGGTTGATCTGCCGTGCGAACGAGAGTTGGGCACCCGTTCTACTGTTGTCGAGGGGTTGTTCCTCGTACTTGATTTCCGAATAGCTCAGATCTGCGCGCAGTGAGAATCTCGGTCCCAGGGGTACAAACAAGCTCGGCCCTGTCGTGAAATAGGCGAAGTCCTCGCGATTGTCTGGCGTCACCGGCTGAAACGGATCGATAGTCTGCTGTCCGACATTTCCATTCAGAAACCAGCTGAGGGACTGATCAGTGACTCGAAATAACGCCGACATATCCAGGGCTGGCAGGGTTTCGCTATCGTATGGAGCATCCTGATAGTCGTGATAGAACAATGACCCGCGCAGATCGACCTGGGCTCTTGCGGTCTCATGTTCCAATGTCACAGTCAACCCCGCCTGGTACACCGTATCGTCTAGCACCGGTTCCACCAAGGTATCGGACGCACGCGTAATATTGTCCGTATATCCGATCCCGGCCTCTAATTCGACACCCAGGTCAACCGCGCCGGCGCTCGCAGAAAACAGAGTCAGGAGCGCAACGCTACGGTTTCTTGTCTTGCGCTTTTTCTTGTACATCGGTTTCTCCCTTTGCCGAACCATAAACGCCACCGTAATACGAGCTGTAATAGCCTGTTCCACTTCCAAAGCGCACCTGGTTCAGTACCAGGTTAGTTGGTTTATCCGTATCCAGCGTGGACACGGCGTCCAGTACAGCGCCTTTTGGCGTAATCCCGGCCTTTACTACGAGAACGATCTGTCCAGCAAGTGCTGCAAGCGCCCTGGATTCTGTTGTCTGCAGCAGTGGCGAAGAGTCAATGAGGATAATCTGCTTCGGATCACGCCGATGAAGCACACTTATAAGGTCCGCCATCCGGCGGCCCGACAGCAATTCGGTCGCGTGTTCGCGCGAGTTTCCGGCTGGAAGTACGCTTAGCCCCCGTACGCTCGTTGGGACGATAATCTCATTGACATGTGACACATCTCCTTCCAGGTAGTCGGTCAACCCTTTCTCGTCCTGGGCATCAAACAGCGAAGAAATGTGCGGCTTAGGAAGATCCGCGTCGACCAGTAGAACCGAGGTATCGACTTCCTTCGCAAGACTGAGGGCCAGGTTGATACAGGTGAACGTCTTCCCTTCGCCAGCCAAGGCGCTGGTAACTAACACGAGATGCCCATCTTTTATTGTTTTCGCATTAGAACCGAACGCGTTCGAGAGAATAGGCCGCTTGATTACCCGGTACTCATCTTCGAAATGCTTGTTCTCAGATTCGGGCGCAATAAGACCTGCCTCGCGCATAGCATCCTTGTC
>JAOUNK010000083.1 GCA_029881015.1 Gammaproteobacteria bacterium
ACCGAGCGTGTGTTTCCATGGATGACGGTTGTGCTGGGTACGATGCTCGGCCTGGCCATTCGCTACGCCGGCCGGGGCGTCGACTGGCGCTTCCCGGCGCTCGCCGCGGTCATGGCGCTCGCGGGCGCGATCGTCAGCAATATAGTCCTGGGGGCATCGACGACAGCGGGCAACTACGGCATTACCACCGTGGAAACGCTGCGCTCGGTCACGGTCATGACCTGGCCGGTATTCTTTGCCGAGGTATGGACGGTGGCGGATAGTTTCTTTGCCGTTGTCGCGGCGGGATTTGCGGCGTTCTTTGCCAATCGCCGGTTAACCCGCGTCCAGTTCTTTGCTCTGCGCAAATGGCGCGAGCAATCAGACGGGCATTAGCAGGGTATCGTCGGGGCGAACGCTCGCACCCTTGAACGCGGCGAGCTGCGCGCTGACCAGCTTCTCAATGTCCTGTACCGCCGCCGCAACTCCCAGGAAACAGCCGGGCTTGCGACGCAACAGTGACCAGTCGCCGGACTCGAGAATGCGGACGAGGTGCGTGATGTTGTTGCGAATAGCGTCAATGTAGGGGTTCTGCCCGTTGTACAGCACTTCTATGTAACGGTAGACCCGGTTGAACTTCGAATTGAGGCGTTCGCGCATGACCTGCTGATAAAACGTCGGCGTCTTTCTCAGCAAGTCGTTGCCGGAGCGATAGCGAACCATAAACTCGCCCGGCTTCGCGTTCTCCACAGCCACACCGCCGACGACAAACTCGTTGTACAGGTGGTCGCGGCACTTCTCGAGGTAACAACGATCAGCCATCTGTGCGATCAGGTCGGCCGTGCCGATCAAGTGACCGCAAATGACGTCGCGTGGGTCCTCGAGTTCGATATTGTCGAGGTCGAGCTCGTAGCCGGTGAAGTGCACGATCATACTGGCCACGCCGATATCCTTGGCGAGGCCGAGCTCCGGAAGGTAGCGCCTCAGGAAGTCCGCGCTGCGCGACACATGGTAGAGCGTGAACTCTGCACCGTTTGAGAAATCCTTGTCGCGCGTGTTGTGGCGAATGTAACCGGAGTCGTGGAACAACGACGTAATGACCGCCATTTGCGCGCGTGCGGGGCCGAGGCGATCGGTCGGCTCGACGCTGCGCTCGTAGCCGCAGACAAGGCGGGCCACCGCGAGGGTCATATCCAGCGTGTGCTGCATGTCATGGTAGGTCGTATCGCAGCCCAGGTAGCCGGGGTAGCGGCCAGTGAACAAACGTTCGAAATCGTAAAAGGCAAGCCACAGTTTGTCGAAAGACATGCCGGGGAAGGTTTCGGCATACAACGCATGTACAGCATTACGCACGGCTACAGGATCACTGACCTGCACGGTGTTGGTGACGTCGTAATCGTTACGGCGATCCTGTGACATAAATCCCTGCGCTTTTTTGTTTGTCATTTTACACGCGACCGTGGAGGGTCACAGCGACAAAACAGGGAATATGTAATATCAGCCGTCAAACTCGGCGACCACGGGAGCGTGATCAGACGGGCGCTCCCACGCGCGCGGTTCCTTGTCTACGTAACTCGCGGTGCATCGTGCCGTCATGTTATTACTCGTGAGAATCAGGTCGATTCGCAGGCCCGCGTTGCGCCGAAAACCCGCGGCGCGATAGTCCCACCAACTAAACGTCTTCTCAGGATGTTCGAACTTGCGGAAGACATCCGTAAGACCGAGGTCGATGATGTCACGCAATGCCTGGCGTTCGGGTGGACTGCACAGCACAGCCTCGCCCCAGGCTTCCGGGTCGTACACGTCTTCGTCGGCCGGCGCTATATTGAAGTCACCCAGCACTACGATGTTCTCGTGTTGCCGCATCTCCGCCTCGAGAAAGTCATGCAGTGATCTCAGCCAGTTCAGCTTGTACTCGTACTTCTCCGAGCCCACCTCGGAGCCGTTGGGAATATAGAGGTTGACGATTCGCACGTCGTTGATCGTGCTGACCAGGATACGGCGCTGCGGGTCGTCGAGGTCAGGAAAGTCGGTAACGGGGTCCGTTGCCGGCGTCTTGCTGATAACGGCGACGCCGTTATAGGTCTTCTGACCGCTGGCAATGGAGTGGTAACCGAGTTCCTTAAACGTTTCTGCCGGGAACTTGTCCGTAACCTGTTTGATTTCCTGCAGGACCAGGACATCCGGTTCGTTATTCTGCAACCACTCGACAACATGCGGCGCTCGCACGTTCATCGAGTTTACGTTCCACGTTGCGATTTTCATCAAACTTCGATGCCCGTCCGTCGCAGCAGCGCGTCTACCGTCGGCTTGCGACCCCGGAACGCGATGTAGGCGTCCATGATGTCACGGCTGCCACCCACCTCGAGAATCTCGTGGCGGAATCGCTGCGCCGTCGCCTGGTCGAAGATGCCCGCCTCCTCAAACGCGCTGAACGCATCGGCCGCAAGTACCTCCGCCCATTTGTAGCTGTAGTAACCGGCCGCGTAACCACCCGCAAAAATATGCGAGAACGCATGCGGAAGCCGGTTGATGGCGGGATGCTTGACGAGCGCAACCTCGTCACGGACCTCGGCAAGCACCTGCAGCACCGGGACGGGTGCGTCGGGGTTGTAGTCGCTGTGGACGAGGAAGTCAAAAAGGCCGAGTTCGATCTGGCGCAACATCGCGAGCGCGGCACCGGCGTGACGACTGTTTTCCAGCTTGTCGAACAGGTCTCGCGGCAGCGATTGCTTGTATTCGTGATGCGATGAGCAGCGCGTCAGCACCTCGTAGCTCCAGGCAAAATTTTCCATGAACTGGCTCGGTAGCTCGATGGCATCCCACGGAACGCCATTGACGCCCGCCACGCTCGGGAAATCCACCCGGGTCAGCAGGTGATGCAGCATGTGGCCAAACTCGTGGAACAGCGTGACGACCTCGTCGTGCGTGAGCAGCGACACGCCCGCATCGTTGGGCGGCTCGAAGTTGCAGACGAGGTAGCCGACCGGCAGGGTCGAATAGCCGTTGAGCTGCTGGCGCGTAACACACTCATCGATCCATGCGCCCGCACGCTTGCCGCTGCGAGCATAAAGGTCGGTGTAAAAGCCGCCCAGGAGCTCGCCATCCTGGCTCACGGAAAAATAGCGGACGTCCTTATGCCAGGTCGCGACATCGGGATCGACGGACAATTCGACGCCATAGAGCTGCGATGCGAGCTCGAACAAGCCCTCCTTGACGGTCTTAGCCGGGAAATAGGCGCGTAGCTCTTCGTTGGATATCGAGTACCGGTCCTGTTTGAACTTCTCTAGCCAGAACGCGATATCCCATGCCTCGAGGTGCATGCCGGCAAACTCGGTGAGTTCGGCCAGCTCCCGCTCCGCGGCAGGGCGCGAGTGAGCCGCCAGCTCACGCAGGAAGCCGACGACCTCTGCGGGGGAGTCGGCCATCTTCGTGGCGAGCGAGTACTCCGCATAGCTGCTGAAACCGACGAGGTTGGCCGCCTCGTGGCGCAGCGCGAGGATCTTCTCGATCGCTTCGCTGTTGTCCCACTTGGGGTCCCGTCCCTGGTCCGAGCCGCGTGTCACCCAGCCGCGGTACATCGCTTCGCGCAGGTCGCGCGACTCGGCGTGCTTGAGCACGGCGTCGTAGGTCGGGTAGTCCAGTGACAGCAACCAGCCGTCGAGGGACGCCTTTTTCGCGTCGTCTGCCGCCCGGGCAAGCAGTCCCTCGGGGAGGCCAATGAGGTTGTCGGCGTCGGTGATCGGCAGCGTCCAGGCATCTGTGGCATCCAGGACATTGTGCTCGAAGTCGGCCTGCACTTCGGCCAGTTGCTGCATGATGGCCTTGAAGCGATCTTTCGCCGCTGACTCGAGGTCGACGCCGGCCAGGTGGAAGTCGCGCAGGGCGTGGTCGACAGCGCTGCGGCTTGCCTCACTTGCGTCCGCAGGCAGGTTCTTGCTGACCTGGGCATAGGCACGCTGCAGGTCGACATTCTGTGATATTTCGGTGCCGTACTCGGTCAGCAGGGGCAGAGCCTGCTTGTAGGCCTCACGCCATTCCGCGGAGCCAAGTACACTCTGCAGGTGGTTCACGGGCGACCAGACCCGCCCGAGCTCGTGATCCATATGTTCTACGGGCGCCACGAGCGCGTCGATACCGGGCGCAGCGCCCGAATTCAAGAGAACGTCAAGCTGTGCGCGATTGTCCTCGATCACCTTGCGGATCGCGGGCAGTACATGTTCAGGCTGAATCTCGTCGAAGCGGGGCAGTGACGATGTATCGAGAAGCGGGTTGGTCATGGGGCTGTTGATATCCTATTCTGGCGCCGCATATTAGCACAGGCGTATGGCCCGACCGGAGCCTATACCCGGAACATCTAAGGAGAAAAACAAGTGACGGAACGATTTGACCTCCTCGTAATTGGCGGAGGCAGCGGTGGGCTCGCTCATGCGCAACGCGCGGCAGAATATGGCGTGAAAGCCGCGGTAATTGAGTACGGCCCGCTGGGGGGCACCTGCGTCAATGTCGGTTGCGTGCCGAAGAAGGTCATGTGGTACGCGGCACACCAGGCGCACGCGTTTCACCATGTGGCCGATTACGGCTTCGACGTCAAGATGGGCGCGCATGACTGGCACGGTCTCAAGGTCCGGCGCGACGCGTACATCGAGCGCCTGAACGGCATTTACGGGCGCAATCTCGACAATCGCGGCGTTAGCTATATCGCCGGAAGGGCCCGTTTTGTCGACCCGCACACGCTGGATGTTGACGGCAGAACCTACCAGGCCGACCGTATCGTTATTGCAACAGGTGGCCGACCGACAGTTCCGCAAATCCCGGGCGCCGAACTTGGCATAACGTCTGACGGATTCTTCGAACTGGAAGACCGGCCACAACGCGTTCTGATCGCCGGTAGCGGCTATATTGCCGTTGAGCTCGCGGGTGTTTTCAATGCCCTCGGGTCCGATGTGCAGCTCGTCGTGCGCAAGGAGAGTGTCCTGCGCAGCTTCGATTCGATGCTGAGCGCCGAGCTGATGGCGGCCATGGACAGGAACGGCATCGAGCTGGAAACGGGCGTGATACCCCAATCGGTTGAGCAGACGGCCGATGGCATCGAGTTGCATGCCGAGGACGGCCGGACGTTCGGGCCGGTCGACTGCCTCTTGTGGGCGATCGGCCGCTCGCCGAATACCGAGTCGCTCGATGCCGCGGCCGCGGGGGTCGAGCAGGATGAGGACGGCTTCATCCCGACCGACGACTTCCAGCAGACGAATGTCAAGAACATCTACGCGCTGGGCGACGTGACAGGCAGGGCGGCACTGACACCGGTAGCGATTGCTGCAGGCCGGCGCCTGGCCGACCGTCTCGATGGCGGCATGGAGGGCCGGCACCTAGAGTACAACCTGATTCCGACGGTGATCTTCAGCCACCCGACCATTGGCACCGTTGGCCTGACCGAGAAAGAGGCCCGCGCCGAGTACGGTGACGACGTCAAGGTTTACGAGTCCGGGTTCATCGGCATGTACTACGCGCTTGGCACCAACAAGCAGCGCTCCGTGATGAAACTAATAACGGCCGGCAAGGACGAACGCGTCGTAGGTTGTCACGTCATCGGTGAAGGTGCGGACGAGATGATGCAGGGCTTCGCGGTGGCGATGCGCATGGGTGCGACCAAGAAGGACTTCGACGACACGGTGGCAATTCATCCGACCAGTTCGGAAGAGCTCGTCACGATGCGCTGACGCTTCCAGGCTTGTCGGGCCAGGTGATGTGTCTATTCGCTACTTTCGGTCGTCTATACTGGTCGGACAAGTCAAAACGAGAAGAACGATGAAAAAATACGTAGCGGAGTTTGTGGGGACCATCTGGCTGGTACTGGGCGGCTGCGGAAGTGCGGTGCTGGCCGCCGCGTTCCCGGAAGTAGGCATAGGCCTGCTGGGCGTATCTCTGGCCTTCGGACTGACGGTACTAACTATGGCCTACGCCATCGGTCATATATCCGGGTGTCATCTCAACCCGGCTGTTTCCATCGGTCTCTGGGCCGGCGGCCGGTTTCCGGCCGGTGAACTGCCTGCCTATATCCTCGCGCAGGTCGGCGGCGCGGTCACGGCAGGCGGAGTGCTCTTCCTGATAGCCAGTGGCAACGCGGGCTTTGATGTGTCGGCCGGATTCGCATCGAACGGATACGGCGAGCACTCTCCCGGTGGCTACTCCATGTTGGCGGCCCTCGTCGCGGAGGTCGTGCTGACGATGATGTTCCTGGTCGTGATCCTCGGTGCAACGGACGATCGTGCCCCGAAAGGGTTTGCGCCGATAGCGATTGGCCTGTGTCTGACCCTGATTCACCTGATCAGCATTCCGGTTACAAACACATCGGTGAATCCGGCTCGCAGCACGGGTGTCGCGTTGTATGTCGGTGACTGGGCCGTTGGACAGCTGTGGCTCTTCTGGGTGGCCCCCATCATTGGAGGTGTGCTCGGAGCCATCGTCTATCGATACATCAGTAGCGACGACCAAGCGGCGATGCGCTGACCCGGCCGGCCGGTCACGACACCCTTGCGGTAGCTGTTGAGCGGCCGACTTCGGTCTCAATGCGTGGATCGCGCGCGTCGCCGCAGGAAAAAGGCAGCGACGCTCATCGCCACGGTTGCGAGCAGACAGTAACCGCCCAGGTACAGCATCTGCCGCGGCAGCGTGATGCCCCGGTCGATCAATGTGCCCGTCAGTCCCGGGCCCGCCGCCGTGGCAATCACGACAGCCGATACCGTAACCGCGCGAATCGAGCCGAGATACACCGTGCCGTAAACCTCCGGCCATAATGCGCCGAACAACGTCGATGACACGCCGTAGCTGATGCCCAGCAAGACCATGGCTACGTACAACGTGAAAGGGGGACCGCCAAGCGCAAACACCGCGCATGCGGCGGCTAGCGGCAGCAGGAGAAACGGCAACACCGAAACGGCACCGTGTCGATCGACTACCGCACCGATCAACAACGCGACCGCGACGGTGGTCAACGACAACACCACGAGGGACGTTGCGAAAAGCTGCGGGGGCCAGCCATTCAGGGCTGCCATGTAGTCCTGGTGATAGAAGATCGTCGTACCGATAAACCCGGGCGCAAGCACACCCGTGAGCAATACCCAGAAGACCGGGTCACGAACGACTTCCCGACGCGTCCAGCTACGCACATCACGTACCGGTTTGTCAGACGTGGCTCCGGGTGAATGCGGTTCCCGCGGTATGCTGTAGGCCCAATAGCAAAACGGCAGACCGACGATCAGCAACAGGAGCGCGGCGACGGACCACCCCGCCTGTATGCCGTAGGCCAGCGTGATCACCGTGAACACGAGCGGGATGGTGGCCTCGCCGCCCTGGTGGCCGAGCACAACCAGTGAAATGGCCCGGCCACGCTCGGCATGAAACCAGCGCCCGGTCGCCGTCAGGGCCATGTGTGTCATCATGCCCTGGCCGAACAGGCGCAACAGGAAGATGGCGAACACGAGCGTTACAATTGACGTTGCAAACCCGGCCAGGAGCGCCGCACTCGCCAGTACCGGTACGACGAAAGCGATCATTTTCCCGGCCGCAACGTAGTCGACCAGCCGGCCAAGAAAGGGCAGGCAGGCGGCACTACCCAGCGTAGCGTACATATAGAGCCGACCGAATTCGCCGTGACTCAGGTTGAACGCAGCCTGCCACTCGGCGATCGAGGCCGAAATGAAATACGTTTGTCCGAAGCTGGAGAAAAAGGTCAGTGCGAAGCCGCCGGCGATCCACCGGAAGTTCTGCTTGATGAAGTTATGCATGGCGTTCAGCGCCGTGCCGGGCGACCCGGGTGTCTCAAGCCGTGATCTTCATCTGCTTGAGGACGGGAGCCGTGTTGGGCCTCACGCCGCGCCAAATGTGGAAAGACTCGGCGGCTTGCTCGACGAGCATGCCCCACCCCATGATGGATCTTTCGGCGCCCTGCTCGCGGGCCCACACGCTGAACGGTGTCGGCTTCAGGCCGTACGACAGGTCGTAGCACAGCGTGCCAGGTGAAATCGCCGCGGCGGGATAGGGCGGCACGTCACCGGTGACGCCGGCCGACGTGGCATTGATGATGAGATCGTATTGCTCGGCAACGGGCACGAGATCGAAGCGACAGGCACTGACCGGGCCCGACTGCGCAAAGTGATCGGCAAGAATCTGGCCTTTCTCGAGAGTCCGGTTCGCAATGCACAGCGATCTGGGCTGCATTTCCACTAATGGGCCTACGATCCCACGCGTGGCGCCACCCGCGCCCAGAATCAGGATGTTCGCACCCTCGAGCGTCACGCCCAGGTTGATGACCAGGTCGCGCAGCAGGCCGATGCCGTCGGTATTGTCGCCACGGATTTCGCCGTCACGAAACGATAGCGTGTTGGCGGCACCGGCTGTCGCGGCGCGCTCACTCAGGTGATCGCAGAGTTTCGTCACTTCGGTCTTGTGCGGCACCGTGATATTCAGGCCCTTGCCTCCGGTCCGTTGAAACTGGCGAACGGCCACACTGAGCTTTTCGGGAGTGATCTGAAGAAGTTCGTACTGGATGTTCTGCCCGGTCTGGAGCGCGAACAGGCGGTGGATGACGGGAGAACGGCTGTGCGATACCGGGTAGCCCATCACTCCATAACGGTCAGTCGTTGTCATTCGCTCTCCGCGAGCCAGCGTGCTGCGTCGATGGCGAAGTACGTCAGTATTGCGTTGGCGCCGGCACGCTTTATACCAAGCAGAGACTCTAACACGACGGCTCGCTCATCGAGCCAGCCATTCTGTGCAACCGCCTTGAGCATCGCGTACTCGCCGCTGACCTGGTAGGCGAGCGTCGGTACCTCGTACGTATCCTTTACGCGCCTCACGATATCGAGGTAGGGCATCGCCGGCTTGACCATGACCATATCAGCCCCTTCATCGAGATCGAGACCGACTTCGCGCACGGCTTCGTCGCTGTTGGCCGGAGACACCTGGTAGGTGTGCTTGTCGCCACCCTTGATGTTCGCCGCGGAGCCACAGGCATCGCGGAAGGGTCCGTAAAAGCTGGACGAGAACTTGGCCGAATAGGCCATGATGACGGTGTTGACGTGCCCCCCGTCTTCGAGCGCTGCCCGCACCGCACCGATACGCCCGTCCATCATGTCCGATGGCGCCACGATGTCGGCGCCGGCATCGGCGTGCGACACAGCCTGGCGGACGAGCATGTCGACCGTCACATCATTCAGTACGTAGCCGTCATCGTCGATAATGCCGTCCTGCCCGTGGGTCGTGTACGGATCGAGCGCGACGTCGGTCATGACGGCAAGCTCGGGCAGGGCCTCCCTGATCGCTCGGACCGTGCGCTGCACGAGGCCATCGGGGTTGGCGCATTCGCTGCCGTCGAGGCTCTTCTTCTCCTGGTCGACGACCGGGAACAGGGCGACTGCCGGAATGCCAAGGTCCCGTACCTCTTTCAACTCGGTCAGTAACAGGTCGATGCTCTTGCGAGAAATACCGGGCATCGAGGGAACATCCTCAGTACGCCCTTTGCCTTCGAGGACGAAGACGGGGTAAATGAAATCGGAGCTCGACAGGGTCGTTTCCTGCACCAGGTCGCGCAGGGCCTTGGTGCGTCGATTTCGACGCATGCGAATCCAGGGGAACTGTCCGGGGGACGATACACTCATAGCTATTCAGAATAACGAAAAGAAGTACTTATTTTCCCTGTATTTAGGTACGGTTTCCACGGTTAAGATCCTTTTTATTCCGATCTCGTAATAAATGTCAGCAGGATTGGGTCATCTAGAATGAACAGTAGCAGTGCCGAGGGAACGCGCCGACAGAGGTTTGACAGCCTCGTTACGGTGTTTCACCAGGACATGTATCGCTTCGCCGCCTGGCTCAGCCGGGACACGGCGGTTGCCGAAGATGTCGTCCAGGAAGCGCTCTTGCGCGCCTGGAAGTCCCTCGACTCGCTGCGAGACGACGCGGCGGCCAAGCATTGGTTGCTGACTATCGTCCGCCGGGAGAATGCCCGCTACTTCGAGCGACGTCGGCTGGAAACGGTCGACATCGACAACCTGACAGCGTCACAGGCAGCACTGATTGCCGAGACGCCGGACGGCAAGACAGACGATTTGCGCGAAGCGATCTTCCGTCTTGAGGACGGCTACCGCGAGCCGCTGGTACTGCAGGTCCTCATGGGCTACAGCACGGACGAGATCGCGGAGATGATGGGCCTGAAGCAGGGTGCCGTGCTGACACGGCTGCATCGGGCGAGACACAAGTTGAAGGACAGCGTTGCGAGAGAATGACTGGCGAACACGACAATGAGTTCCGGGACCTGGACCTGAAGATAGCGAAAGCCCTTCAGATCGACGTCCCTGCGCTGAAGATGCCCGAGCTGCCCGCGATCGAGGCCGACAATGTTGCGACATTGCCGGTCCGCAAGCGCTCGCGCACGCTCCTCTGGTATGCGCTGGCGGCAAGCGTCGTACTCGCGATTTCGATAACGATTCGTACGAACGACCTGTTCCGCAGCTAC
>JAOUNK010000411.1 GCA_029881015.1 Gammaproteobacteria bacterium
ACCAACCAGTCGTTCGCGCTTCGGTCCAGACGCACATGGTGGTTCTGCAGGTGCTGGCCAATGGCAAACAGGTCATCGATGGAGAGGTCGATCGAGCGAATACGGTCCGCGGCACCGACATTCCTGTTGCCGCTTCGAGAAAGGTTCAGCCAGTCTTCGAGGCGCACCGTGCTTGTCTCACCGCGGATATGCAGCCCGCGCGTCTCGGCCGCTGGCATTGCGCCCGGCCCAGCCAGCAATACGCCGCGCTCGAAGTCCCAGGCATCCTCCGGCCTGCTGAACGCCAAGTGCCAGGACATCCCGTTCGCGGCCTGGCCCACGCTTTCGATCAGTTCGCCACCGGGCATGAACCGCAGCTCCCCGGACAATTGCATGGCCTCCGCCGCCGGCTTGCCGACAGGTGCCGGCAGATCGAGGGACAGCCCCTCCAGCGACGTGTCGATCTCGATCGCAAACGGCCGCGGCACCTCCGCGCCGCCACGCGGGAACAACACTCGCGCCGTATAGTCCGTCGCGCCGCCGATCAGTCCCTCGAGTGGCACGCCAAGATCCTCGATAACGGCCTGCGACGTTAGCGGCCCGGTTACGGTCGCAATCGCGAACAGGCTGGGATCCTCCGACTGGTTGATGGCGATATCGACTTCCTGCCCGAGAAAGCGCCCGCCCAGATTGTCGCTTTCCAGGTAATCACGCGTGATGGTCACCTCTCGATCAGGTCCTCGACCGGTGCCGGGAACCCGTTTATGCGCAGCGAGCCATTGTTGCTGCGCAGTACACCGTCGATGGTTGCATCGACCGCGCGCCTGAGAGGCACGACAAGATCGAACTGGAACGAGGCTTCACCATCGACCGTAACGCGTTCGAGATGCCCTCCGAGCAGTGCGTTGAGCCGGCTTTGCAGTGCGTACTCGTGCATCGTCCGAAGCGTGCCCGTGGTCAGGGCCTTGATCGACAGAACCGGATTCAGCAAGTCGGGAATATCGATCTCCGAATCCACCGAGGCATTGCCGAGGCTGATCGAACGATTCTTCACGGAGTACAGGCGGGTGTTGTCGAGAATCATCTCGACATCCGCCCGCTCAACCGCCGGCCAGTCAGGGTGAAATTTCAACGTTACGTCGCGTGCCGATCCTTCGATCAGCAGGTTGCCCCCTTTACCCCGGAAGAACTGCCTGTCGAGTACGCCGTCCATGCGCAGCGTGCCGCGCGCAACGGAACCCCTGACCAGGGCCGACTGCAGCCAGTTCCTGAGTTTCGGCTTCATCTGTTTGTGGGGCAGGTAGGGATGGACCCTCGAGACATCGCTGACGCTGAAGGAACTGGTGTATTCGATGTACGGTGCCTTGTCCCTGTAGACGGTCAGCTCACCGCTGCCGCGACTTTCGAAGATCGCGTTGGCCAGACGCACGCTGTCGGAGGTAAAGCGCGTCAGCTCATCGTTGTTGCGCCAGATGATCATGCCGTTCAGGACATCGATGTCGACCGGCTTGTCGAACACCTGTTGCACATCGAGGAGCAGATTCCGTGACCGAACCTCAATGCGGCCACCCGGGCGATCGCCGTTTATGTGTCCTGAGAATCCGCGGATACCGGGGCGCTTGCCACTGGCACTGAAGCCGACATCCTCGAGATCGACAGAAATATCAAAGTAGGGTGCACCGCTGCCCGGGTCCGAAACCGTTAGCTCGAGGTCCCGGACCTCGCCACTCGGCGCGAGATTCTCGAGGAACTCACGCTGCGTCTCCGGCAGCAACGGTAACAGCAGCGAACTGTCGTCGAGGTTCAGGTAGGAAGCGCGCGCACTGAGCACGGCGAGTTCCCCATCGGTGTCATTGTTTGCCTCGGCGCGCAACGACGACGCGGGCCATTCGCGCCCATCGGTCGCGATCCGGAAGTTTTCGGCAGCCACAAGCCAGCCCGCGAACGATCTGTCGAGTTCGAAGCGCCCTGACAGGTCGAAGACCCGGTCTTCGACCAGGGATACGTCGTCAAGATCCAGGTTGACCGACGCCTTGCTGACGCTTTTCCCCGCCAGCACAAGCGAGACGTCGACGTCACCGTTGCCGGACAGGACCCGCCCTTCGAGGAGCGGGTGGAAGATCGACCACCCCGCCAACTCGATGTTGTCGCCCTCGACCGTCAAGTCCCAGCTACGTAGCTCTTCGGCAATATTCAGCAGGCGTGTGGCGGACAGACTGATACCACGACCGAGCGTCACCGGCGGCCGGAGATCGGCGTCGAGCGCGATACGATTCCTGTCGATGCTGACAAGTACCCTGGGTACCACGAAATACTTCGGCCGCTCGTCACCGGGCTGCAGGAAACGGATCTCGATGTCCTCACCGACAACTTCCATCATGCCGAGCTCCTGCGATCCGCCGGCTTGCGCGGTGGGCAGCTCCTCGAGCGTACTTCCCTGGATCCACCACTCGCCACTCTCGCGTTGGCGTATCTCGATGCTCGTGTCGCGAATCACCACGCGGTCAACGACAAACGCCTGGTCGAACAACAGGCTCCTCACCGAGATGCCCACGCTGACCAGCTCGGCGGCGATCACTCGCGTCTGGTTATCCGGGCGAATCAGCTCGGTATCGTAAAACTCCACTTCGGGTCCGCTCAGGCCCCAACGCGCGTTCATGCCCGAAAATTGCACGTCCATGCCGATGGCGTTGCTGGCCCAGTTCTCGATGTCTTCCTGGTATTCCGGCAGGCGCGGCAGGAAGAGTCGAAACAGCCCGA
>JAOUNK010000084.1 GCA_029881015.1 Gammaproteobacteria bacterium
AGCCCCTCAGGCACAAGTCACCGCGGATCTACCGCAATGCCTTCATCGCTATTGCCTCGAGCGGTGTCCTGACGCTTGCTCTGGTCAGCCAGGCGGTCATCGGGATCGACCCCTGGTTCGACCCGCGGTACCTCATTCCGCTGGCCGGTATGATTTTCGCCGGTGCCATGACCACGGTCAGCCTGGCAGGGGAGAGGGTGCAGGCCGAGGTGGCAAGGGGCAGCAGCTATCCGGAAGCGCGGCGCATCGCGATGCAGGCAGCGCTGATCCCGATCATCAATTCGCTGTTTGCCGTAGGGCTGGTGTCGCTGCCCGGAATGATGACGGGGCAGATCCTGTCCGGTGTCTCGCCGATGGTCGCCGCCAAGTACCAGATCGTCGTGATGTCGATGTTGTTCGGCGTAACGGGGATGTCCGCGGCGATGTTCCTTTACCTCGAAAAAAACGACCTGGAGCGCGCGTGAAACCGGGTATTCGAATGTCGCATCGTTCCGCCGGCGTACGTAGACTCAAACCCGTGTCATGAAATTGCAGATCAGGAACATGGTGTGTGATCGCTGCGTGCTGGTCATCCGGCGCACGCTCGAGGAAATGGGCGTACAGCCAAAGCTGGTCAGGCTGGGCGAAGTCGATCTCGGTGACCAGGTACTGGATGAGGCTCAGCACGACCTGTTTCGCAGAAGAATCGAAGCTCTGGGTTTTGGGCTGATCAGTGACAAAAAGAGTCAGCTCATCGAGAGCATCAAGAAGTACATCATCGTTCTCGTGCAGGAACCCGGCGATATCGAGAGAGTGAGAATTTCAGATTATCTCAGCGATAAGCTGTTCCATGACTATGCCTACCTGAGCAACCTGTTCTCTTCGGTGGAAGGCGTGACGATCGAGAAGTACTTTATTCTCCAGAAAATTGAAAAGGTCAAAGAGCTCCTGGTCTATGACGAGTTGTCGCTCACGGAAATTGCCGAGCGCCTCGGATACAGCAGCGTTGCGCACCTTAGCCGGCAGTTCAAGAAGATCACGGGCCAGACACCCTCCGCATTCAGGCAACTTCGCGACACCGGCCTGCGAAAGCCGCTGGATAAAGTGTGAATTGTGCAAATACCGGCCATCAGGATATAACGCAAACTCGCCGGCGCCCACATAATATGGGTAACAGCAGGAGAAACCGCCTGCGGGGAGCCTCACACATGAAAACCACCCGTTTGTCGTTGTCCGGGATAAGTTGCGCGGGTTGTGTAGCGCGCGTGGAAACGGCTCTGAACAACGTTGACGGCGTTATCTCCGCTACTGTCAATTTCGCCGAGCGCACTGCCACGGTTGAGAGCGATGTGCCCACAGAAGTCCTGGTCAAAGCCATCGGTGACGCGGGTTATGAAGCGGCTGAGCTTCGTGGCGCGGACGATGAGAGCGAGAAAGAGGCCGCCGAGATGGCCCACTACCGCAAACTGTTGCGCAAGGCATTCGTTGCCGGGTCCCTAGGCTTGCCGCTTTTTGTCTTCGGTATGTCCGGGTTGCTTCCCGACCCCGAGGACTCGAGTGGCCGATTGTTCTGGCTGGCGGTTGGCGTCGCGACATTTGGCGTGCTTATCTATTCTGGTGGGCACTTTTTCAGCGGCGCCTGGAAGTCAGCGAAGAACCACAATGCCAACATGGATACGCTGATTGCCCTGGGAACGGGCACCGCCTGGGTGTTCTCGATGGCTATCGTCGCGGGTCCGGAATGGGTACCTGCCTCTGCACGGCATGCCTATTTTGAAGCGGCCGCGATAATCCTTGCCCTCATCAATTTCGGGGCCGCACTCGAAATGCGAGCACGCGGCAAGACCTCGGAGGCAATCAAACGATTGATTGGATTGCAGCCGAAGACGGCTCGGGTAATTCGTAGTGGCGTCGAGACGGACATCGCCATAGAGCTGGTGGTCCTGGACGATACCCTGCGGGTGCGGCCCGGCGAACGCATTGCCGTCGATGGCGTCATCATCGACGGGCACTCGAGTATCGACGAGTCCATGCTTACCGGCGAGCCCGTTCCCGTTCAGAAACGGCCCGGTGACAAAGTCGTTGCAGGGACGATCAACAAACAGGGTTCGTTTCTCTTCCAGGCCAGGCGCATTGGCAAGGACACTGCTCTGGCGCAGATTATCGAGATGGTCCGCGTGGCGCAGTCATCCAAACCGGCGATTGGACGCCTTGCGGACAAGGTTTCTGCGGTCTTTGTGCCATCTGTCCTGATCGTCGCGGTTGGTACTTTTCTGGCGTGGTTCAACTTCGGCCCCGCAGAGCAGGCAACGGTGCTGGCTATCGTGGCGACAATGACCGTGCTCATTATTGCCTGCCCTTGTGCCCTGGGCCTGGCCACGCCGATCTCCATCATGGTCGGCGTGGGTAAGGCCGCTGAGTTCGGGGCCCTGGTTCGGAACGGCGATGCACTGCAGCAGGCGGGGCGCCTCGACACGATCATTCTGGATAAGACGGGCACCGTTACCGAGGGCAAGCCCAGTGTGACCCGAATCATCTCTGCGGGTAGCTGGAGCGAGGAAGAAATTCTGCGGTGGGCCGCCAGCCTCGAAAAAGGTTCCGAACACCCGCTCGCGGAAGCAATCGTGAATGCGTCCAACGACCGGCAGGTACCGCTGTTGGAGGCCGAACGGTTCACGGCAATCGCAGGTCGCGGAGTGGAGGCAAGTATCGAAGGCCGACTGGTGGTGCTCGGCAGCCGACATCTTATGCATGAGCGCGACATCGACATTGGCGCGGTAGAGGCTGCAGCGACCACGTTGACGCAGAAAGCACAAACGCCAATGTTTTTGGCGGTAGCAGGCCAGGTGGTCGGGGTCATCAGTGTCGCCGATGGGATCAAGAAGGACTCGGGGGAGGCGATACGCCGCCTGCACGGCATTGGGCTGAGGGTCGTGCTGTTGACAGGTGACAATGAGGCAACGGCGACTGCGGTGGCGAAAGAGGTCGGGATCGATCAGGTTTTCGCCGAGGTCTTGCCGCGAGACAAAGCGGACAAGGTGGCCGAACTGCAGCGCCAGGGCCGACGTGTCGGCATGGTTGGCGACGGAATCAACGACGCACCCGCGCTTGCGCAGGCCGATGTCGGATTCGCCATTGGTACGGGCACCGACGTGGCGATCGAAAGTGCCGATATAACGCTGATGCGCGGCTCGCTGCACGGCGTCTCCGACGTCATCGAAATCTCGCGGAAAACAGTTCGAAATATCAAGCAGAATCTGTTCGGGGCATTTGTCTACAACACACTCGGCATCCCGGTGGCGGCGGGTGTGCTGTTTCCGCTCACTGGTATCTTGCTCAACCCCATGATTGCCGGAGGGGCCATGGCAATGTCATCGCTGACCGTCGTAAGCAACGCGAATCGCCTGCGCTTTTTCAAGGCAAAGGGATAAAACATGACTGTCATACTCGTGAACCTGGGTGGCGTCATTCTGGTCGCCTTTATCGTCTGGTGGTTCTGGATGACGAAAGCGAAGGCGCAGCGCGCCGGCACGAGCACTATCGACATTCTTGTGGATGGCGGCACGTTCACACCTTCGCGGATCGAGGTGGCGGCCGGCAAGGAAGTGGCACTCAGGTTTTTCCGTAAGGACGCCAGTCCCTGTGCCGAAAGGGTTGTTTTCGATGAGCTCGGAATCAACGTCGAACTGCCGATCGATCAGCACAAGGACGTCCTGATCACAACGCCCGGCGCAGGCGAGTTTTCGTTTACCTGTCAGATGCAGATGTACCGGGGCAGCCTGGTCGCAAAGTAGGCGCTTCGCATGCGGATCCGGGGAGCAGGTTCAAATCCCGGAAGCAAAAAAAAGCCCCCTTTTCGAGGGGGCTTTGCGATGTATGGTGCCCAGGAGAGGACTTGAACCTCCACTACCTTGCGATAACTAGCACCTGAAGCTAGCGCGTCTACCAATTCCGCCACCTGGGCAAGCGAGAACCGCGTACAATTGCAGTTCCTGCGGGTGGCGCACTTTACTGAATGTGGCCGCCGCCTGTCAAACGACAATTCACGCAAGACACTGGAGCAGCATCACTTGCCTCGAAATTCGAAGAAGAACACGAAGTCCCGCCAGCCGAAGTCCTACAAGCACCCGATCCCGGCCCCGAACGACCTTATCGATTTCCTGACAGAAGCGGGTAAGCCCCAAAAGGCAGACGCTATCCTCAAAGCGTTTAACCTGAAAGGCCAGCGCATGCGGTCCCTGCTCCTGGATAAGCTCCACGCCATGGTCCGCTCCGGGCAGGTGCTCGAGAATCGCCGGGGCGAGTACTGCCTGACGGCGAAGCTCGATCTCGTGACCGGTGTCGTCAGCGGGCATCGTGATGGCTTCGGCTTCGTCGTGCGTGACGATGGCGCAGGCGACGATGTTTACCTGTCGGCGCGCGAAATGCGGTCCCTGTTTGACGGCGACCGCGTTGCTATCCGCATCAAAGGTCTGGATCGGCGCGGACGCGCAGAAGGTGAGCTCGTCGAAGTCCTCGATCGCGGCAAGCGCCAGGTCGCCGGGCAGTTCATCCGGGAACGGGGCATTGGCCTCGTGATTCCGGACAATCCGAAGATCTCGCACCGCATCCTGATTCCGAAAGACGGTTCGGGTGGCGCGAAACACGGTCAGATGGTCGTCGTGGACATTCTCGATTTCCCGACCCAGATCGAGCAGGCGACCGGCCGCATCGTCGAGGTCATCGGCACGCCCGGCGAAAAGGGCATTGCCACGGACATCGCCATTCACTCGAATGCCATTCCCTTCAAGTGGCCAAAGGCCGTGCTCAGCGAGATAGAGAGGTTCGGCAATTCGGTCCCGGCCAGGGCGAAACAGGGCCGGGTCGACCTGCGCAGTGTCGACCTCGTAACGATCGATGGTGCCGATGCGCGAGATTTTGACGACGCCGTCTTCTGTGAGAAGTCCGGCAGCGGCTGGCGCGTGCTGGTCGCGATAGCCGACGTCTCGCATTACGTGGACGTTGGCTCCGCGCTGGATGCGGAGGCAACTCGTCGCGGCACCTCGGTCTATTTCCCGGACCGTGTGGTGCCGATGCTCCCGGAGATTCTGTCCAACGGCCTGTGTTCGCTGAACCCCAAGGTCGATCGGCTGTGCATGGTGTGTGAAATGCGCGTGGACAGCGCAGGCAAGGTCACGCGTGCCACGTTTTTCGAAGGCGTCATGCGTTCCAAGGCGAGGCTTACTTACAGCGACGTCAATGCTCTGCTCGTGGGCACGTCGACGTCGTTCGTGCCCAAAGCCCTGCAGGGATCGATTCGCGAGTTGCATGCGCTTTACAAGGCCTTTGCGAAGGCGCGCGGGCGTCGCGGCGCTATCGAAATCGATCTCCCGCAGACTAAGTTCAAGCTCAACCGGGATGGCGAGATCGATCGCATTGAAGTCGTGCCACGCAACGATGCGCATCGACTGATCGAGGAGTGCATGATCGCCGCCAACGTGCAGGCCGCGAAGTTTCTAAAACGTCACCGGATCCCGGGGCTCTATCGCGTACATGCGAAGCCGGATCCGGACCGCTTCGATGAGTTGCGGCTCTACCTTGTGTCGTTGGGCCTGAAGGTCGCCCACCCGGACCATGTGCAACCGCGCGATTTCACGAAGATCATCCGCCAGACTGCCGACCGGCCCGACGCCACCGCAATCATGATGACGATGCTGCGTTCGCTTACCCACGCAGAGTATTCGCCGACGAACATCGGCCACTTCGGCCTCGCGCTCGAATCCTATGCACACTTCACGTCGCCGATCCGGCGCTATCCGGACCTGCTGGTGCATCGAGCGATCCGTCACATCGTACGCGGCGGCAAGCCTGGCAAGTACGATTACAGCGGCCGCGACATGGAGCGGCTCGGGACCGTAACTTCGGCGCACGAAAAGCGCGCGGAAGACGCGACGCGGGAGGTCGAGGCCTGGCTCAAGTGTCAATACATGGAAGGCCACCTTGGCGACGAGTTCGATGGTGTCATCACGGGCGTTACGAATTTCGGCGTATTCGTCCAGGTCACCGAGTTGATGGTCGATGGCCTCGTGCATGTCACCAGTCTTACGAACGACTATTACAAGTTCGATACGGGTTCCCAGAGCCTGGTCGGAGAACGCACCGGGCGGCAATACAGGCTCGGCGATGCGTTGCGCATCCAGGTGAACAAGGTCGACATGGACACGCGACGGATCGATTTCCGACTGGCGGAGAAGAGACAGCGCAGGTCCGGGTGATGGGCAGGTCATGAGTAAATCCCACTACATAACCGGCTTGCGGGCCGTCGAGCAGTTACTGGCGGCAGAGTCGGCCGATATTCGCCGCATTTTTGCGGAGTACCAGACGGCAAACCCCCGGGTGGAGGCCGTGATCAAGGCGGCGCGCCAGAGCGGCATTGAAATCCAGGCCGCGAATCGCGCCCGGCTGACGCAGATCAGCGGCGAAGCCCGTCATCAGGGGGTGGTGGCAGAGGTGCGCCGCAGCACGGTCCTGGATGAAAGCGGGCTGCGGACGCTGGTCGAGGCCCGGCTGGAAAGTGGCAAGCCGCTGCTGTTGCTGGTCCTCGACGGTGTGCAGGACCCGCACAACCTCGGGGCCTGCATGCGCACTGCGGATGCGGCAGGCGTGGATGCCGTGATCGTGCCTCGGCACGGCGCGGCGGGCCTCGGACCGACCGTCAGCAAGGTGGCGGCCGGAGCGGCGGAGCAGCTGCCCTTCGTGCCGGTCGGCAACGTCGGCAAGGTGCTGGCCTGGCTTGGCGACTATGGCGTACGTCGCGTCGGCACCAGCGACAAAGCCGATTCCAGCCTCTATGAGGCCGATTTGAGTGGCTCCGTGGCACTGGTTATGGGCCGTGAGCACACCGGACTCGGCAAGGGCATCGCCAGCCGCTGTGACACGCTCGTCAGCCTGCCCATGCAGGGTGTCGTCTCCAGCCTGAACGTTTCCGTGGCTACGGGTATCTGCCTGTATGAAATCGCCCGGCAGCGATCCTTGTAATGGGGCAGGACCTTCGGTAGGATTCGCGTCCCCGTCCATCTGGCCGGGAATAACCTTGCTGCACCGGATAGCCGGGCAGCTGTAATCCCTGGAATAACCCAGGCGATTTCATCCATAAGGGAAGACAATGAGACACTACGAAATCGTGTTTCTGGTCCATCCGGACCAGAGCGAACAGGTTCCTGCCATGGTCGAAAAATACCAGGGCATGGTTACCGAAGCCGGCGGCAAGATTCACCGTTCGGAAGATTGGGGCCGCCGCCAGCTCGCGCACCCGATCCACAAAATCCACAAGGCACACTATGCGCTGCTCAATGTTGAGTGTCCGTTCAATGTGATCGCCGAGATCAAGACCGCCTTCAAGTTCAACGACGCGGTCTTGCGCCACATGGTTCTTGCCCGCGACGAAGCGGTTACGGAAGCATCGCCGATGGCTGTTGCCGTGGCCGAAGAGAAGGCCAAGGAAAAGGAAGCCCAGCAGCGTCGTGACGCCAAGGCCGCCGCCGAGGCCGCGCAGCGTGCCGAGCAGGAGCAAGCGCGGCAGGCTGAAGAAGCCGAAGAGAAGGCTGCAGAAGAGGCTCCGGCCGACGACGCTGTTGCCGAAGACAAGATCGACGCAGCTGCGGCTGACGATGCCGAAGCCGCTGAAACTGAAACCGCGGCTGAGGATTCGGACGAATCCGCTGAAGCACGCAGCGCCTGAGGAGACCAGACATGAGCCGATATTCACGCAGGCGTAAGTATTGCCGTTTTACTGCCGAGGGCATCAAGGAGATCGACTACAAGGATCTCAACCTGCTCAAGGCCTACGTTACCGAGACAGGCAAGATCGTGCCGAGCCGTATAACGGGCACGAAGTCCCACTACCAGCGCCAGCTGGCAGCGGCGGTCAAGCGCGCTCGCTATCTCGCGCTGCTGCCATACACCGACCGGCACTAGAAGCCGCCGGACGTATATACAAGTGGCGGCACTCGCGACGTGGCTTGTTGCCAGGCCGCAGAACGCCATACTGGCGCTGGCCGTAACGCTGTTACTGCCAGCGCCGCAGCTTACCAGCGGCGTCGTCATGGTGCTGCTGGTCCTGGCACAAGGTACACGCCAGGCCGTGATTGAAGCCCTGGTTGCAGGGGCAGCGGTGTTGACGGCGTCGCTCCTGTTCGGCGCGTCGATGGCTTCGGCCGTGATGCTGATAGCAGGCACCTGGGTGCCCGTTGTGTTACTGGCCGTAGTTCTCCTGAGCACGCGGTCGCTGACGCTGACGGTACAGGTGTCCGTCATCGTTGCCGTTGCGGCGATGATTGGGTTTTACGTCGTCATCGCGGATCCGGTGGCCTTTTGGCAGCCGTATCTGGACCTGATGGCGGAAGTAGCAAGGCAGAGTGGCCTGGCGTTGAATGAAGAGCTGCTCAATGCCGAAGTGATGACAGTATCGGCGACGCTCGCGTTCTGGATGTTGTACGTCGCGGGTTTGCTGTTCGGATACGGGCTGTATAAAAAGCTGCCCATCGAAACCAGTGACTACGGCTGGTTTCGCGATTTGAGTTTTGGGCGTGTTATCGCGTTCACTATGGCGCTGGTGTCATTGCTGGCGGTCGTAGTCGGCGCGACCTGGCTACAAAACGTTGCGTTTGTCATGTTCGTGACGTTCTGGATACAGGGATTGGCGCTCGTGCACTTCATGCACGCAGAAAAGCTGATTCCGCCGGGCGCCGTTGTTGCAGTTTATGTGTTGGTGCCGCTGTTGCAGGTCTTGATGATTACGGCGCTGGCAGTTGTTGGTTACATGGACGCCTGGTTTGGTTTTCGGCGTCGGATGAAAAAAGCATAAAGGTTCGAAATATGAACGTTATATTGTTGGAAAGCGTTGAAAACCTCGGTGGCATTGGCGACCTCGTCAAGGTCAAGCCCGGTTATGGTCGCAACTACCTGCTGCCGCAGGGCAAAGCCGCCCTGGCGACACCTGAGAACATGAAGGCAATCGAAGCCCGCCGCGCCGAGCTTGAGAAAGCCGCGGCCGAAGAGCTGGCGAAGGCCAAAGATCGGTCCAGGGCGTTCGAAGGCCTGGAGGTCGTCATTCACGCCAATGCCGGTTCGGAAGGCAAATTGTTTGGCTCGGTAGGCCCTATCGATATCGTCGAGGCATTGTCCGCCGTGCAGGTCGACGTCGAGCGCTCCGAGATTCGGATGCCGGACGGTCCGGTCCAGGAGCTTGGCGAGTACACGATCGGTGTGCACCTGCACACGGACGTCAAAGCCGAAGTGCTCGTCAAGGTTGTCGGCGAAGAGTAGCCAGAATTTGCGGCCGGCGGCGCGCCGTCGGCTGTGTTACCTTTTAGCCAGGGACTTTTCTGGCAGGGGATACCGATAAATGGTCCGAGCTCTGGACGACGGCTATGCAGGTGGGGGCGCCGAGCAGCGCCTCAAGGTGCCGCCTAACTCCATTGAAGCGGAGCAGGCTCTTATCGGTGGCCTGATGCTCAACGCCCAGGCCTGGGACAAGGTCGCGGATGTCGTGTCCGCTGACGACTTGTACCGCAAAGATCATCGCCTTATTTTCAAAGCCATTGCCAAGCTTATTGAGGATGGCAGCCCCTGCGACGTCGTCACGGTATCGGAACACCTCGATAATCGCGGTGAGCTGGATCAGGCGGGTGGGCTCGAATATCTCGCCATGCTGGCCAATGAGACGGCCGGCGCAGCCAACGCCCGCGCTTACGCGAAGATACTGAGGGAACGGTCGATGTTGCGGGCCCTGATCAACGCAGGGAACGAGATCAGCGGCAGTGCATTTGCAACGGACGGCCGGTCGGCAGCCCAGGTTCTAGACGATGCCGAGCGCATGGTCTTCGAGATTGCAGAGAAGGGTAGTCGCGGGCGCAAGGGATTCAAGGCACTCAAGGACATTCTTCCGGAGACTGTGGATCGCATTGACGAACTGCATCAGTCTGATGGCAGTATCACGGGTATCTCGACCGGGTACAACGAATTCGACAAGTTGACGGCCGGCCTGCAGGGCGGGGATCTCGTCATCATCGCGGGACGCCCGTCGATGGGCAAAACGACCCTGGCCATCAACATTGCTGAGAATGCGGCGATAGGCTCGAAAAAGAGTACGGCGATATTCTCGATGGAAATGCCCTCACAACAACTCGCGTTCCGCATGATCTCGTCGCTCGGTCGAGTCGACCAGACGCATCTGCGTACGGGAAATTTCCCCGACGAGGACTGGTCGCGTATCAACACGGCTGTGCAGCTCATGTCCGAGGCGCCTATTCACATCGACGACACACCCGGTCTGTCGCCGACAGAAATTCGAGCCCGCTCGCGGCGGTTGCAGCGCGAGCACGGGCTGGACCTGGTTGTTGTGGACTACCTGCAGCTCATGCAGGTCGAAGGTACCAAGGAAAACCGCGCGACCAGATCGGAAGAGCGT
>JAOUNK010000412.1 GCA_029881015.1 Gammaproteobacteria bacterium
TCCGCCGGAACGGCCCAGAGCTTCGCGGCGGCCGCGATCATCATGTCGCGCCCGGTCGCGCCGGCGTTTCTCAGCAGGTCGAACTGGTTACGAATACTCGTTGAACCATCGGTGTTCTGGTCCCCGTATTTCTCATGCCCGAGAGCCTGGATGACCTCGACCTTGTCCCAGTCGGCCTCCAGCTCGTCCGCAATGACCTGCGGCAGCGAGGTGCGGATGCCCTGGCCCATCTCGGAGCGGTGACAATAGATCTCGACGATGCCATCGCTGCGAATATTGACGTAGACGTTCGGGGCGATTGACGCGCTCGCCTTCGCGGCCGGGCCGACGGCCACCTCGTCCGGCTGGCAGGCACTGGCAAACGTCAAGGCGAACACGAGCCCGCCACTGGCCTGGCCCGTGCGTTTCATGAATTCTCTGCGACTGATCTTCCGGAGTTCGCTCATGACTTGTCTCCCGCGGCACGGTGTATCGCCTTGCGAATTCTCGTGTAGGTACCGCACCGACAGATGTTGCCGTTCATGGCCTCGTCGATATCGGCGTCCGTGGGATTCGGATTGCGCTCGAGGAGCCCGACCGCACTCATGATCTGGCCAGGCTGGCAGTAGCCGCATTGAGCGACGTTCAGTTCCCGCCAGGCCACCTGGACCGGGTGGTTGCCGTCTTTGTCCAGGCCTTCGATCGTCGTCACCTTGGCGCCTTCGGCCGCCGATGCCGGAAGCACGCAGGACCGCACCGGCTGTCCGTTGAGGTGGATGGTGCAGGTTCCACAAAGCGCTTTGCCGCAACCGTACTTGGTGCCGGTCAACCCGGCGACATCGCGGATTGCCCACAAGAGCGGCATGGCGGGATCCACATCCAGACTCACACTCTCGCCGTTAAGTTCGAATTCGATAGCCATGGCAATACCCTGCAGTTCCGGTGGAGCCTGAATAATAGCGCAGTCATCGAATGCGTTGCGTTAAGTTTTGCAGGCGTGCCCCGTAGCGCGATATCGCCTATACGGTCGCGACAGGACGCACCCTGCATGGTGCGCGCGCGATTCTCGACGGCCGCTCCCCCCGGGGACCTCGACCGACCGTAGGGCCGGATTGTCGGTCCGTCACTCGAAAAAAGGAGTAACATCACGGCCGTTCCGTAGTCCCCAGGTTTGCAAGCTATGCCCCCGTCCAGATCTCGCGTCGTCATTATTGGCGGCAATTTCGCCGGCCTTGTCGCCGCATCCCGCATCTCCAGCGATCACGATGTGACCGTGGTCGATCCGCGCGCCGACTTCGAATGGACGCCCAACATCCATGAGCTGCTGTCGGGCGTGAAACGTCGCGCGGGCGTCGTGCTGCCACGGGCGGAATGCGTCAAACGCTACGGCCACACCTATATCCAGGATCTCGTTACCGGCATCGATCCCGACCGCAACGAGGTGACGACGGAGAGCGGGCACACGCTGCCTTACGATGCCTGCCTGGTTGCGGCCGGCAGCGTGAGGACCACCTTCGGTGTCAAGGGCGCGGACGAACACGCGCTGGGGTTCCGCTCCGTCGACGATGCCGAGCGGATTGCGGCCCGACTCGACAAGCTCGCCAGGCGGAAGCGCCGGGCCTCCGTGGTCATCGTCGGTGGCGGCGTATCGGGCATCGAAGCGGTGGGCGAAATCCTGCGCAGACGCGGGCAGGGCGACGAATTCAACGTTCACATCGTCGAGGTCGAGTCTGACATCCTCGACCAACAGATCGACGGCCTGGCCCGCGACGCGGCTGAGCGATTCGCCGCCTACCCGGTGACGGTACACACGAATGCGGTAGTCGAGGAGGTGACGGCACGCGGCGTCCTGCTCGAAAGCGGTGAGAAGCTCGCTGCAGACCTGTGTATCTGGTCGGCCGGCATGGCGTTGCCCGGGTTCCTGCGCGATGCCGGGCTCAAGGATGTTGCCGATCAATGGTTGCCCGTCGACCAGAAGCTCAGGAGTAACTATGCGGACAATGTCTTCGTCGCGGGAGATTGCGCGGCGCTGCCCGTGCCGCTTCGTAAACAGGCGTACTACGCGATGGACATGGGTGAGGCGGCGGGCGACAACATCAGCCGCCTGCTCGAAGGCCGACGCCTGAAACCATTTCGTGCGAAGTCCATGCCGATGCTGATTTCATTCGGCGACATCACGACCTGGCTGGTTGTGGATGAAGCCGCCGTTGCCAGCCCGTTGCTGGCGGCCGCGAAGGAAGGCGTTTACCAGTTCATGATGGCGCGCCTCGCATCGCCACACGAACCGCTCAAGTACTCGGCGGGCATTGCGGGCCGTGCCGTGGTGGCCACGCGGCAGCTCCTGTTGCCGCAGCTGACACCGCGCAAGCTGTTCTCGGGCCTCACCGGAAGCCGCGTTATCTTTTAGTGCCGGGGCCGGGAGGCGAGCATACCGTTCGCCCCCGAATTGCGACGAATCGGCCGCATGGCGCATCTACTGGCTACGACATGGCGCTGGATACCGTTTTCGGCATCGGCTCAACGCCGATCGACTTCACGGTTGCCGGCGTATGGGCGGCGCGACCGTCGCCATCGGTGGCTCCGAACGCGGTTTCTATTTTTTCTACGCGACCAACGGCCGCGGCAACACGGCGATGCTCCTGACGAACGGCGGGGGCCAGAGCCCTGAGATTCGGCACTTCTCTCAGGCCCTCGAAACGCTGGTCATGAGCGGCGTTGAGCCGTGATAGCGT
>JAOUNK010000413.1 GCA_029881015.1 Gammaproteobacteria bacterium
TGGTCTCTCCCATGGCGTCACGGATATCGTAGATACTGGGCCCGGCACCACTTCGTGCCAGCCACGCGCCTGCACGTTGCTCGGCATCGGCCAGCGCTGCAAAAGCGAGACCCGTATCGGCCCGCAATTCGCGACCCGACGCATACTCAGCAACACGGCGACCGACTATACGGCCGCTGACGAGCGTCTCGGCGAGGCTGTTGCCACCGAGACGGTTGAAGCCATGCATGTCCCAGCAGGCCGCTTCGCCCACGGCAAACAAGCCGGCCAGGCCGTACGCCTGCCCGTCCTTGTTCACGCGAACCCCGCCCATCGAATAGTGCTGGGTCGGGCGCACGGGAATGAGTTCCTTCGCGGGATTGCGGCCGACGAAGTCGCGGCAGATATCCCAGACCTCGAGCAGCTTGGTTCTCAAGTGTTCTTCGCCGAGGTGACGAATGTCCAGCCACAGGTGCGGTCCGTAGGGCGAGTCGATGCCGAATCCGTCGCGCATTCGCTGTTGCATGTGCCGGGACACAACGTCGCGGCTCGCCAGCTCCTGCTTCACGGGTTCGGCCTCGACCATGAAGCGCTCCATGTTCTTGTCGAGCAGGTAACCGCCGTCGCCGCGACAGCCTTCGGTTACGAGGATGCCGCTCGGCGACAGCGTCGTCGGATGAAACTGCACTGCCTCCATGTTGCCCAGCGGGACGATGCCCGTATCCAGCGCAATCGAGGCGCCCGTGCCTTCGTTGATCGTCGCGTTGCTTGTGTACTGGCCGTAAATGCGACCATAGCCCCCGGTGGCGATGACCGTGGCTCTCGCCATCACGGCGAAATGCGATCCATTGCGCAGGTCACGGACGACGGCGCCAAGACAGCGGCTGCCGTCGTGGATGAGCGCGACCGCTTCGGTCCGATCACGGACCGTGATTCCGAGCCTCACGACCTCGCTGTCGACAGCGTACAAGGCCGCGTGACCTGTGCCGGCAGCGGCGTAGCAAGCACGCCACTTCGCCGTGCCGCCGAAATCGCGCTGCCCGATCAGACCATCGTTCTCAAGGGGTTCGTCGATGTCGACTTTTTCTCCCTTGATGAAGTAGTGATTCCTGCCACCCCGCACGCGCGACCAGGGCACGCCGAAATGGGCCAGCTCACGCACCGCGACCGGCGCCTCTTCGGCAAAGATGTTGGCCACCTCCTGGTCAGCTCCCCAGTCGGACCCACGGACAGTGTCAAGGAAGTGCACCGTGGGATTGTCGCCTGCCGCTTTGGCGCAGTTGGCGAGTGACGCCTGCATGCCGCCCTGCGCGGCACAACTGTGGCTGCGGCGCGGCGGCACCAGTGACAGTATCAGAGCATCCTGCCCGGCCGCAGCCGCTTCAATAGCACAACGCTCCCCGGCCAGGCCACCGCCGATAACGAGGACATCTGTGGTCACGAGTCGGCTGTTCACGACGCACCGCCTTCGAGCAGGAACGCCAGCGGCGGATCGATCCAGCCCGCCAGGACGCAGAGCGTGAGTCCGCCGACAACGAGGATCGTCCAGAAGATGACTTGTTCTATGCGGTGCAGCGCGGCGCGGGAGAGCCACAGGTCGGCGCCCCATTTGACGGCAAGGCGATAGAGGCCAACGCTCGCGTGAAACTCGACGCACAGCAGCAGGATAGCGTAGGGAAGCCAGAGGCCGGCGCCGACTCTCGCCATGGTGGTTCCCGATTCGATGCCGGCAATATCGCCAAACAGCGGCGTGAAGATATCGAGGCCAAGCAACATCAGGTGGAAGCTGCCCAGCACGAGCATGATCATCCCGGTGCGTACCTGCCAGATCCACAACATCGACTCGACGTGCGGCCGGAACGGCGAGTGTTCCGTCCGCGTCGGCACGTGTTCGCGGCCGGACCGACTCAGGCCTTTGGCCAGCTCCGCCAGGCGCTTGCGCTCCCGCAGCTGTGCGGGAATCTTGCGTGCGGCAAACACGGCATGCACAAGGAACAGGGCGAAGATCACGGCAACCGTCGGCTGTGCGATGTAGTAATCCTCGAGAAAGGTCGCCATCCAGTCGAAGCCGCGTTCGCCGGTAAGGATGGAGCCAACCAGCACCACGTGCCCCCACATGAACAGCGCCAGCACGAGCCCGGTGCTCCCGCTGATAATCTCGTTGGTCAGGGCTCGTGAGGTTGCCCTGGTTGCCAGGGGACGCATTACTCAGGCCTTAGAATCGACATGATGTCCGGGTTTTCCTCTTCCTCGGCCAGCAGGATGTGGCAATTCTCACAGTCGTTCGAGACCTGCTTCCTGTCCTCTGTCCGCATGCTGCGCCTGTGGCATCGGAAGCAGCCATCGGACTGTTCGTGCCCTATATGATTCGGATACGTATCCCACCATACGTTCATCTGCGGGAAAACGTTGACCGAAAAGACCTCGCCCAGCGCCTCGGCTGCGGCCGCAATATCGTCCGCCCGCTCCGTTGCGAGGTCCGGATAATTTGTGGCATAGAATGCGTTGAGTTCGCGCGTAATGCCGTCACGGGCGATCTCATGGGACTCGTACTGGGTCTTGATGACCCGCAAACTTTCGCGCTTGATAAACGGCAGCGAGCGGTCGATCAGCCCCGCCTCGATGGCCAGATCGATAGCCGGTCCCGGCGACTGGTAAATGTGCGACGGCCGGTTGTGGCAGTCCACACAGTCCATTGACCGCCACACGCCGCCCTCGTCGGGCGCCGTG
>JAOUNK010000085.1 GCA_029881015.1 Gammaproteobacteria bacterium
AGAGGTTATCCAGCGTAATAACGCTTTCACCGGCGTGGCCCAGTTGCCGGACGACATGGCTGCCGATGTACCCGGCTCCGCCGGTGACCAGTATCTGTTTGTTTTTCATATATTTATTCAATCTGTTATGTGGTTTTCGAAGAAAATGTGAATCATGTGCGCGTGCGGGAGACCAAGTTTATCAATACTGGTGCGAGGAATGGCGAACGAAAGTCGCACTGCACAGTGTGACCGGGAATACGAGCTGTCGCCAAAAACACACACCTTGAGTTATGTTGCCGTTCAGAATTAGTAGTTACCATCGGAACCAGGCACTGATACCGCGTATTAACTCATGCTTTGCGAAGGGACGCCTAGCCAAAATGACTGCCACTACCGGACCGACCGCGACATTGCTCTCTGTCTCGTTGCTTGCGCTGGCTGCATGCACAAGCGGAGGGTCGGATGCGGGCGGCGGCACGCCGACAAACCGGGCCCCAACAGCGAATGCCGGTCCTCCACAGACAGTCAATGAATTCAGCACGGTAACGCTCGATGGCAGCGGGTCGTCGGATCCCGACCCGGGTACCACGTTGTCGTACAGCTGGACGCAGCAGTCGGGCGTGAGCGTAACGCTGTCAAACGCAAATGTCGCCGCGCCGTCGTTTGACGCACCCGACGTTACGGCGGTCAACTCGCCGGAAGTCCTGAGATTCCAGTTGACGGTCAGCGATGGCTCGTTGAGCAACAGCGCGACGGTGGATATCACGGTTGAAGACAACGGCCAGGGCATCAACAGCCCGCCGACAGCCGATGCCGGCGCCGACCAGTCCGTGCTGGAACTGGTGACGGTCAACCTGGACGGCACGGGATCCTCGGACCCGGATCCCGGCGACTCTCTCAGCTATTCCTGGGTGCAGACGGGCGGCCCCAACGCGGGTCTGACGGGTGCCAATACGGCCCAGCCCGGTTTCACGTCGCCCGACGTAATGGCCGGCAGCCCGGTGACGCTGACCTTCGAGTTGACAGTCAGTGACGGTACCGATAATGCCACCGACACGGTCGACGTGGTTGTATCCGAAGCGACGGCGCTGGTTACCGTGGCGGGCAGGCTCCAGTATGAATTCGTGCCACCCAACCCCAGTTGCCGCGGCCTGAATTTCACTGCGACCGAGGCCAGGCCCACCCGCGGCGTTACGGTGCAGCTCGTCGATGGCAACGACGACACCAACGTCCTGGGTACGACCACGACCGATGCGAACGGCAACTACTCGTTCAGCGACGTCGCCGCCAACACCGAGGTTCGAATTCGCGTTCGCGCGGAACTAAAGCGCGCGGGCGCCCCGGGCTGGGATGTTGAGGTCAGGGACAACGTCGATACGTCGGGCAGTCCGCCACCACTCGCACAGCGGCCTCTGTACGTTGTGCAATGGGCATCGTTCAATACCGGCGGTATCGATGTGCTCGATGCCGACTTCACGGCGACGACGGGCTGGGACGGCACATCGTACACGGGCACGCGCGCGGCGGCTCCGCTCGCCATTCTCGATCAGATCTACACCGGCATGCAGGCGATAGTTGAAGAGCGGGCCACCCAGGTGTTCCCGCCGCTCGACGTTTTCTGGAGCGTCAACAACACGCTGACGAGTCCTGCCGACATCGATGCCGGTGAACTGACCGCCTCGTTCTACCTAGGTGACATCGATTCGCTGTTCCTGCTGGGTGACGCCAGCGTGGATACCGAGGAGTTTGACGACCACGTGACGATGCACGAGTGGGGTCACTATTTCGAGGATAATTTCTCCCGTTCCGACTCCATCGGTGGGCCGCATACGATTGGGCAAAGCCTCGACGCACGTCTTGCATTCGGCGAAGGCTTTGCAACCGCCTGGGCGGCGATCCTGCTCGAGGAGCAGCAATACTGCGACACGTCGTCGCCCGTGAACCTGAGCGGCTTCGGTCTTAGCACGGAATTTGAAAATCGCGGCGCGCAGGGCTGGATGAACGAAATGTCGGTGGCGACGCTCATCTATGATCTCTGGGACCCGAACAATGACGGCGCCGATACGGGCTCCATCGGGTTCGGGCCGATTCTCGACGTCATGATGGGACCGCAGGCGGAGACGAACGCTTTGACGACCCTGTTCTCGTTCGCGGCGGAACTGCAAGGCAGACTGACTGGCACGGACCTCGCGCTACTCAACGCGTTGCTCGACAGCGAGAATGTCGAACGTACGACCAACGATATCTGGGGTACCACACAGAACCTGATCCTGACGGCACCCAACCAGGGCCGCGATGTCCTGCCGCTGTATACGGATCTGCCAACCAATGGCACGATCAATATCTGCACGAACAGCGACTACGACCTGGGACGCGACGGCAACAAGCTTGCAGAGCATCGGTATATGCGCTTCGTAACGACGACCTCGTCGGCTTACGACATTACGGTGACAACAACGACGCCGACGCCACCAACCAGCGATCCACCGCCAACACCACCGGACGAAATTCGCGACCAGAGTGATCCGGACATATTCATCTGGCGACGCGGTGCCCTCGTGGCGCTGGGCAATAGCGGCGACGACAACTCCGAGGTCCTTACGACGCAGATACTGCCGGCGGACACCTACTCGGTGTCGCTGCAGGAATGGCGGTACGAAGATGAAAGTGCCTCGAGCGACTTCCCCGACCAGATCTGTTTCGACGTGACAGTCGCTCCAAACTAGAGGTTAAGAGATGGTGATCAATATGCGAGAAATGAATGCATTTCCTCTGGTGGCGCTTCTGCTGCTTGCGGCATGCGGTCAAGACGCCGCGCCAACAGCGGTTGAAGTCGTTGCGGCGGAGAAGGCCGAGCAGGTTTCCGGAAAACCCGCGGCCGAATTCGATGGAACAGTGTCGAAAGTTGGCTCGCCGTTCAGTATCAGTTACAAGATTATCGGGACACCGGTCGTTGGCAGCCCTTTGGCCGTGCAGCTGCGTGTCTCGTCCTCGCTGCCGGTGCAGCAGGCGGAAATCAGCTACAGCATTCCGGACGACTCCTCGATGGTATTGCACGAAGCACAGCCGCAATCAGTCGCTGCGGAGTTTGCGGACAACGAGCGCTCGCTGGACCAGCGCGTCACGATCGTGCCGATGCGCGAAGGACGTATCTACCTGAATGTAGCGGCTTCGGCGCAGGCAGCGGACGGCCGCACGATGACGATGATGGCAATACCTATCCAGGTAGGTCAGGGCGGCCGACGGCTGCAGGAAGAGGGCGAACTGGCGACCGACGAGGATGGCGAGGCCATCCGGGTGCTGACCAGCGAATAGACCCCCCCAAAAGGGAAAATTTTCCCAAAATAATATCCAAAATTGGATTCGCATCACAGTCTGTGATGCCTGTCGTACTTTAGAGTATTAGGCCAGAATCATGGAAGAACTGGCCAATGTACGGCGACTTAAGGGAAAAAATAAAGGCGGCAACTGAAGAGTCCGGGCTGACGAAACCCGACTTCATCGCCTTGCTTAAGTTGATCGACGCGCATTATGACAAAATGGAAGCGACGATCACGCAGTCGTTCCAGACACAAACGCAAACACCGATCGAAGCTATTTTTGACAACGTCACCGATGCGCTGCTGTCTGTCGGCAGCGATGGCATGATTCGCAACTGCAACAAGGTCTGTTCACGCTATTTCGGCCGGTCGCGCCGCGAACTATTGGGCGCTTCACTCGATACGGTACTGCCGGACTCGCGTGGCTTTTCCCCCGAGGAGTACCTCGCTCCATTTATATCGAGCCTCGAAGACACAAGTCTCGAACTGCCTGGCGGTGAAGTCATTGCCCAGCGGGATGGTGGCGAGACCTTCCATGCCGAAATCAATGCCAGCGTGCTCGAGACCGTCGGTGGCAACTTGTTTGTCATCAGCCTGCGCGACGTCACCGAACGCATCCGCGCCGACATCGCACTCCGCGAAAACGAAGAACGCTACCGCGCGCTCGTGGAGAATGCGCCTGAAGCGATCATCGTCTTCGATATCGATAACAATCGCTTTGTCGATGCGAATGACAAAGCCTGCACGCTGTTCAATCTGTCTCGCTCGCGCTTGCTGACGATCGGTCCGGAAGCTATCAGCCCGGCCACGCAACCTGACGGTACGCCGTCATTCGGTGTAAGGCGTGGATTCGTCGACGCGGCACTGGATGGCGGGCACCCGACGTTTGAATGGATGCACCAGGACTCCGGCGGGCGCCGCATTCCCTGTGAGGTCCGCTTTAGCAAACTGCCGTCTGTCGATCGACGTTTGCTGCGGGTCAGCATTACCGACATCGAAGACCGCAAGCGGACGGAAGCGCTGGCGCATGCGCAGAACAAGATCCTCGAAATGATCGCTGCGAGCTCACCGCATGAGCGCACAATGCGCTCCATCTGCCGATTTACCGAGAAAATCGGCGCGGGGTTCAAAGCCGCGATCATGGACCTCGACGCGAAGACCCGGACACTGTCCGTCGAACAGGCGCCCAGTCTGCCCGACGAACTCAAGCTGCGACTCGAGTATGTCGATGTCGCTGCCGACAGCCTGACCTGCGGTTCGGCCGTGTATCACATGCAGGATCGCATCACGACGAACATCAGCACCGATCCGGGTTGGAAGGGCGCCAAGCGGGAGGCCGCCGAGTGCAATCTGCGGGCCGTTTGGTCATTCCTGATCTTCGGTGCGGCAGGACGAGTGGTCGGAACGCTGGATGTCTACACAAACGAGACTCGTGCGCCCACCACCGACGAGATAGACAAGCTTGGTCGAATGGCACGTCTTGCCGGGATTGCCATCAGGCGTCAACTCGACGAACAACAACTCCGCACGAGCGAAGCTCGCTACCGTGGACTCTTCGAAAACGTGGTCGATGGTGTATACATTGCCTCGCGCGACGGCGAGATCATTACGGTCAATCCGGCCCTGGCCGAGATGCTGGGCTATGACGATGTTGACGACCTGAAAGCCGTGGGCCGCACCCCTGTCCTGTATGTGAACCCTATCGATCGCGAACGCGTATTCGCGCGCCTCGAGGCAGAGGGCATTGTGAAGAATTTCGAGTATCGCTTGCGGCGCAAGGACGGATCGGAAGTCGTCGTGCTCGAAAACTCGCGCGCGATCTATGACGCTGAGAACAACATCGTCGCGCATGAGGGCACAATTACCGACATCACAGATCGTAAACGAGCGGAGACCCGCGTGTTCGAGGAAAAGGAACGTGCGCAGATCACGCTGCAGTCAATCGGTGACGGTGTGATTACCACGGATGCGGACGGTATCGTCGACTATATCAATCCGGTCGCACAGGACCTCACCGGCTGGGATATGCGCGGGGCCAGGGGAACGCCTGTTTCCGACCTGATGATGATCGTGAACGAACATACCCGGGCGACCTGTGAGAACCCGGTCGTGCGCTGCCTCAGGGAAGGTCGAACGATCACCTTGCCGGAGAACTCGATCCTGATTACGAAGAACGGCGACGAGATTCCAATTCAGGACTCGGCTGCGCCTATTCGCGATCGCATCGGCAACATTATCGGCTCGGTCATGGTGTTCCATGACGTGAGCAGGGAATCGCGCGTCTTCCGGCAGCTGAGCTACCAGGCATCGCACGACACGCTCACCGGATTGATCAATCGTCGCGAATTCGAGAACCGTATCGCCACGGCACTCGAAGGTATCCGAAGCAATACCGAGGAATCGCATGCATTGCTCTATATCGACCTGGACCAGTTCAAGGTCGTCAACGACACGTTCGGTCATACCGCGGGCGACGCATTGCTCCGCCAGTTGTCGGAACAGATACAGGCGAAGATTCGTTCGACCGACGTTATTGCCAGGCTTGGCGGGGACGAATTCGGTGTCCTGATGGAACGCTGCAGCCGGGAACGCGCAATTGAGGTGGCAGAGGATATTCGTGGCTCAATCGAGGGCTACCGCTTCGAATGGCAGGATTCGTTTACGACAATCCGATGCTCCATAGGTGTCGTACAGGTTACCAGCGAGAACACCGACGTTGCCGGGCTTATGAGCGCTGCGGACGTCGCGTGCTACTCGGCCAAGGATATGGGGCGCAACCAGGTTCACTTCTACCGGGACTGCGACGCATCGATGCGCCACGAAGAGATGAAGTGGGTCTCCAGGATTACGAGTGCCGTAGAAGAAGACCGGCTCGAGCTGTTCTTCCAGCCGATCATCGGTATCGGCCGGGAGAATGGGGATCGTTGCGGGCACTACGAGCTGCTGCTGCGCATGCGTGACGAGGACGGCAACCTCGTGGGGCCGGACCAGTTTATTCCGGCGGCTGAGCGCTACAACCTGATGTCGACGCTTGACCGCTGGGTCATTCACGAGGCGCTGACGGAACTGGCGGATCGCGGTGACCACAAGCATGCAAGGTACACGCTTGCCATCAACCTTTCGGGCACATCTCTCAGCGAGGATCGTTTTCTCGATTTCGTGATCGATGAGCTCAAGAAGCAAAAACTTCCGCGCGGCGCGATCTGCTTCGAGATCACCGAGACGGCGGCCATTTCCAATCTCGCGCGCGTCGTGCATTTCATGCAGACGCTCAAGAACCTGGGCTGCAAGTTCTCTCTGGATGATTTCGGCAGCGGCCTGTCGTCCTTTACGTATCTCAAGAACCTGCCGGTCGACTACCTCAAGATCGATGGCCAGTTCATCAGCAACGTTGCCGAAGATACCGTCGATGAGAGCATGGTCAAGGCCATTCACGAAGTCGGAAGTGCAATGGGAATCGAAACCATCGCAGAGCGCGTGGAAACGCGGAAAGTCCTCGACAAGCTGGGCTCCCTGGGCGTCGAATTTGCGCAGGGATACTATATCGCCCGGCCGGCATCGGTGGCCACCTTCGAGCCCTGGGCCGGCGCGGTGTCCTCGAAACGCCTCGCCTGAGGCGATTCCGTCCATGCCGCAGGTGGCGTCAGCGCCGGGTTTCGGTACACTGGGCCGTATTCAGGCAGATTGCAGAACAGGGAATGACACGAGAGTCCCACGCAGGCATTGTTCACGCGTTGCTGTCCCCCGGCGAGCCCGGGCCTTTTCGAGTACTCAATCCTCTGGCGGAGCAGCCGATACTGCTGGTTTGTGACCACGCCAGCCACCGCTTCCCCAAATCCCTTGGCGACATGGGCCTCGACCCGTTTGCCCGCCGTTGCCACCTTGCCATCGATATCGGCGCGGGGCCCGTGACACAGCACCTTGCAAAGAGCCTCGGTGTCACTGCCGTACTGCAGAACTACTCGCGGCTTGTCGTCGACTGCAATCGGCAGCTCATGGACCCCAGCGCATTTCTCGAGTACGGCGACGGTATCCTTGTCGCCGGCAATCGCAATTTGCGACAGGCGGACAAGGACCTGCGCGCGAGCGCGCTGTATTGGCCCTACCATTGCGCGATCGACGAGCAGGTGAAACGCCTGAGCAGGGCCGGTCCATTGCCGGCGTTCATTTCCATTCACAGTTTTACGCCGGTCCTGAACGGCGAGTCGCGCGCATTACAGATCGGTGTGATGTGGGACAAGGATGAAGTCATGCGTGACATCTTCCTCGAGGGGTTTCGTGAGGCCGGCTATCTCGTCGGTGACAACGAGCCTTACTCCGGCAAGGCGCCGCAGGATTTCACGATCGATCATCACGCTGAAGAAAACCAGTTGCCGCATGTCGGGCTCGAAATTCGCCAGGATCTTGTCGACGACGTGGCCGGTGTACGGAAAATTGCCGACGTCATGCAGCGTATTATTGAGAAGATTCCCGGGCGCCTGGCAGAAGCGGATCAGCGCGTTTCGGCATAGTGCGACTTGGAATTAGAAGGGGCAGGGGATGGGGATCCAGACGCCGACGTTTACACTCGGCATAGAAGAAGAATACCTGCTGGTCGACAAGGAGACGCGGAGTCTCGTTATCGATCCGCCGGACTCCTTGATGCAGGAGGCTGAGGCCAAGTGCGGTGCGCAGGTCACTTCAGAATTGCTGCGTTCGCAGATCGAGGTCGGTACGAGGGTCTGTAACAATATCCAGGAGGCGCGCGAGGATCTCTCGAACTTGCGGCGCAGCATTATCGAGGTCGCAAGTAATCACGGACTGGCGCCGATCGCCGCGTCGACGCATCCGTTTTCATCATGGACCGACCAGAAACACACAGAGAAGGATCGATACGACCAATTGACGCATGAGATGCAGGGTGCGGCACGCCGGCTCGTAATCTGCGGCATGCACGTGCATGTCGGTATCGACGATGACGAGCTGCGCATCGACCTCATGAACCAGATGTCGTACTTCCTGCCGCACCTGCTGGCGTTATCGTGCTCGTCGCCGTTTTGGATGGGCAGAGATACCGGGCTGAAGAGTTACCGTTTGACGATCTTCGATGCATTGCCGCGCACGGGTGTGCCGGAGCGATTTTCGAGCTGGGCCGAGTATGAGCGGCACGTCAGTATTATGCAGGATGCGGGACTGATCGACGACTCGACACGCATCTGGTGGGACTTGCGCCCCAGCGGGCGCTACCCCACGCTGGAAACACGCATTATGGACGTCTGCACGCGTCTTGACGATGCCATCGCATTGGCGGCACTGCTCACCTGCATCTTGCGCATGTTATATCGCCTGCGCACGCGCAATCAGCGTTGGCGACTGTATACACCGATGTTGATACGTGAGAATCGCTGGCGTGCCATGCGGTACAGCTTCGACGAGGGCCTGATCGACCTGGCGAAGGGCCATGTTGTGCCGTTCGAAGATCTCATGAGTGAGCTCTGTTCGCTGATCTCGGACGATGCAAAAGCGCTCGGCTGCGAGGCTGAAATCAAGGGAATCCACGCCATCCTGTCGCGTGGAACCAGTGCCCACCGGCAACTCAAGAGTTTTGAACTCGAACGGGCGTCCGGTGCCAGCACTGAAGACAGTCTCAAGTCCGTGGTGGATACGCTGATCGCAGATACGGCTGAAGGCCTTTGATGGTCTAATCTGGGCTTATTTTGTGACCTGATCGACACTGTCGGCAACGGAATGCGGCACAGGTCGCATTATGTTGTGCTGGATACCGATAGCATTGCTCAAATGTTGTCGCTGACCCAGTTTCTGCCGCCGGTCCTGGCGTTCTCTGCGTGCGCTTACGCCGCGCTGGCTGTGCGTGTCGCGCGCACGACTCCGCAGAACCCGAATAACCTGGTCAGTTTTTTCCTGTTTCTCGTAGCGGGCATGGTCGCGGGTTCGGCGTTTTCCTACGGTGCAACTGATGCCACGTTGTACGGAATCGGACGCACGCTAAGCTTCTTCTCGGCCGGGTTCGTGCCGGTTGTGTTCTACCTGATATACCGGGAGTTCACGGTCGGGCCGCCCCCCGTGATCTTTGTCATCATTCTCGCAATTATCCCGGTCTCCACGACCGCGCTGGCATTGACGAATTCGCAGCACCAGATGATCTGGATGGTGACTGAAACGGCTGCAGGACTCGAGACTTCCGAGCTGCTCGACCACGACTGGTACCGCCGTTTCTACGCGCCATTTACGTATGGTTTGTTCGCCTATTCCGCATTCGCTCTACTGGCCAGGCTGCCAACGATTGCGCCCGCCCATCGCAAACAGACGCTCATGTTGTTGGCGGCAGCAATGCTGCCGTTCGCGATCAGCGTGGCGAATACGTTCTTCGCCATCGGTTCGCAGGAATTTCCGTTCGCGACAGTCTCGCTCACATTGATGTTCCCGTTCCTGGCATACGTCAGTCTGAAGTTGCGCCTGCACGAGTTCAGCCCGCTCGCCTACCAGACGCTGTTCGATCATGTACGCGATCCCATTCTCGTGATCGACAACGACCAGCGTATTGTCTGCGCCAACGCGGCCGCGCAACAGCTCCTGAAGGGCAGTGAGCGTGAACTGATCGGGCGCAGGCTATGGCAGGATTTTCCTGCGGCCCGTGCGATTCTCGAGCAGGCCAAGGAACTCGACCTTACGCAGACGCTGCGCATGGATACCAACAATGTCTACGAACTCAGTGTCGGGCCATTGACGGGCAAGAAAGGGCAAAACCTGGGCATGGTGGTCGTATGCCGTGACGTTACGGAACGCCGGCTTGCCTTGAGCCAGCTGGCCGACAGCGAGCATTTGGTGCGTACCCTCATAGAAACGTCCTCGAACGGAATCCTGCGCTTTGCTCGCGACATGAACGACCCCGATCGCCGCTTTCGTTGCGTGTTTGCAAACCGAGCGGCGGAAGGCTTTGCGGGGGATGGTTCCGGAACCCTGGTTGGGATGCCTCTCGATAAGCTCAGTCAATTCGACCCGGAGCGCCTGTTAAGGCATTTCGAGGCCAAGGACCAGCCAATCCCCCAGGTCAGTTTCGAGATAGAGAATGAA
>JAOUNK010000414.1 GCA_029881015.1 Gammaproteobacteria bacterium
GCGCACCAGCACGTGTTTGACGATGGCAAGACCCAGGCCCGTGCCACCATGGTCGCGACTGCGCCCCCTGTCCACGCGGAAAAAGCGTTCCGTCAGCCGCGGGAGATGCTGTGCATCGATTCCCTCACCGGTGTCAGAGACGATCAGGTCGGCGCCATCGGCATCCGCACGCCAGGTCAGGGTGATCTCGCCATCAGAGGGGGTAAACCGAACGGCGTTCGACAAGAGATTGACGATGACGGTTTCGATCTCGGCCGCTGCGCCTTTCAGCTGCGCGCTGGATTCGACATTGATGACGATGCTTGCGACGTCCGCATGTCCCTGGAATGCAGTCCTCGCATCGTCCAACAACCGGCCGATATCGACGGGCTCATCCGTTCTTGCCTTGCCGGCACTTTCCAGCCTGGAGAGCTCGAGCAGTTCGGCGAGAAGACGACTCATGCGCCGCGCCTGACGCTGCATCTGCGCCACCGGCTTTTCCCAGCCTGCGGGCATGTCCTCGTCATCCGCGAGACCGTCGAGGTAACCCGCTATCACGGTCAGTGGAGAACGCAGTTCGTGTGAGGCGTTCGCGACAAAATCGCGCCGCATCCTGGTCAGGCGTATGCGCTCCGTGACGTCGCGCAGCAACAGGAGCTTCTGGTCCGCACCGTACGGTACCACCCGGCAATTCAGCCAGTTGCCGTCGATCGTGGGCGACGGCAACTCGACCGTCAGTGACTTGTCATCGGATCTGAGGAGGCGTGTCAGGCCCGGGTCACGCAGGATGTTGTCGACGCGCTGACCGCGGTCTTTCTTGCGTTTCAGGCCTGCCAGGTGTTTCGCCGCGCGGTTGCAGGAAATGATCTCATTGTCGCTGTTGAGAACGACCGCCGCATCCGGCATGGCGTTCGTCGCCTTGCGGACTTCGAGGAGCAACTGCCGGTAGCGCTGCTTACGGCGCGTCGCTTTATCATGTTCGTGCTGGAAACGGGAATATATCTGTTGCCAGATGCCCTCGCCCAGGCGGAATTCGTCGAAATTTCCCGTGCGCAGGGCGCGATCGAAGCTCAGCAGCTGGCGCACCTGCCAGAGCAGCGCGAGCAGCGCAGCCACGATCAAGCCGAGACCGGGACGATCGTACAGCCAGCCGACCAAGGTGCCGGCAACCAGGAACAGGATTACCCCGGCGACAAACTTCCTGGCAGCGTCAGACATCGCGGGCAGAGAAGCGGTATCCCGCACCGCGCACGGTCTGAATGTAGTCGTCGGCTGCGACATCGGACAAGGCTTTGCGCAGGCGGCGCACGTGCACGTCCACGGTTCTCTCTTCGACGTACACATTGGCACCCCAGACACGATCGAGAAGCTGGGTCCGGTTGTATACGCGTTCAGGGTGGGTCATGAGGAAATGCAGCAGGCGATACTCGGTCGGTCCCAGCTTGATCTCTCGCCCTGAGGACAATACCCGATGTCCTGCCGCGTCGAGTTCCAGCACACCCGCACTCATGACCTCGTCCGCCGGACCGCCTGCCCGGCGCAACACCGCCTGGATACGAGCAAGGAGTTCGCGGGGCGAAAAGGGCTTCGTAATGTAGTCATCGGCACCGCCTTCGAGGCCGGACACCTTGTCTCGCTCTTCCGCACGCGCCGTCAACATGATGATCGAGAGATCCTCATGGTCCTTGTCACGCCGGAGCTTGCGCGTCAGTTCGAGACCGCTCATGTCCGGGAGCATCCAGTCGATAATGGCGAGGTCCGGCCGCTCGTTGACGAGCAATACTCGAGCATCGCGGCAGGTTTCGGCCTCAAATATCTCGTATCCGGCCCGCGCAAGATGAAACGCGGTCATCTCTCGAATCGCCTGTTCGTCTTCGACTATGAGTATTTTTTGTGCTGGCATGCTGCTTCTTTAACAGCAGTATATTACAGATCTGTTACGCGTCAGCCGGGCACGGGTTTCTGCGCCACCTTGCTGCGCAGGTAAGCGGGCGCAAGGTCCTGGGGACGGATCGCCATGCCGCCTGCCATTGCTGCAGCGCCAAGCGGCAGCAGGAAACGCGCCCGTGGGTACTGGAGGACCGACCTGGAACCCACGCGGTCGGCGTTTGCCGCCAGTAGCGCAGGATAGCGCTCCCAACCGAATCCGGCTGCAACCCGACCCGGTACCCTGGCCGCGTCGAGACCCTCGACGGGTGTCTGTGTTTGCAGGCGCTCCGGGAACAGCGCGACCGGCAAGTCCGCGGCATCGCGCCGAAACGCCCCAAGGTATACCTCGTTCATGTGCGCGTCCTGCGCGACGAGCACTTCGTCCGCCGCGGATTCGGCAAAGACCTGTGCTGCTACGGCCGCCAGCGACGACACGGGCAGAATCTCGATATTCGCGCCGTGTGCCAGGCCCTGCGCCACCGAAGCCGCGATGCGCATGCCGATGAAGGACCCGGGACCGTTGCCAAGCACGACCGCGTCGAGCTGTGACGGGGTCAAACCGGCTGCGGCCAGCAGTTCGCGGATCATGGGCATCAGCAGGCGCGTGTGCTCGCGTTCCTGTTCCTCGTGCCGCTCTGCGACACCGTGCCCGGTCTGTAATGCCACCGAGCACGCGACCGACGATGTATCGATCGATATCAGGTTCACGCAACTCTCCCCTTGCGCTCGTGCCCAGCGAGAAACGCGGCAACCTCACTCAATGAGGCTGTCGACGGCATGGGCGCCAGCGCCTGCAGGA